>NZ_JALAHI010000017.1 GCF_022711995.1 Enterococcus sp. | reverse complement strand
GCATATGACATACAGATAAAAGGAATGTTACAAAAGTGTTTCAAAGATAAGTCTCGCTAGAAATATTCTTTTTAGCAGGCTACAACCTTTGATATAACAGCATTTTTCTAACTATCTCTCTAGCAAAAAAAATAAAGAAAAGCGCTTAACTATTTTCTAGCAAACAGAAAAAAGGCGCAAATAAATGGGAATTTTGCTTTTTTGCGAGAAAAACCCCCTTTTTTCTCTTCGTCTCTTTCTATCTTAGAAACAAAGAACGAATTGATTCTTTCTAAGTGACAAGAAAGTTTTCTCTTCCTATAATGAATAAGATAACACTCGAAAGGAGGCAGACTCATTTTAAAAAAATATGCACCCATAGGGCTCATTGTCTCCGTCATTTGCGGTTTATTTCTGATTGGTTCTTTGATTGCTACAAAAAAAACGAAAGCGGTGCTGCAAAACGAATCGGAAAGTGAATTCTGGCTGCTGAGCGATATCCACTTTCTCTCTGCAAAACTGCATGATAACGGCACAGCCTTCAATAAGTTTGCCGAAGGAGCCGCTGGTAAAGAAATGCTTTATCAGACAGAAAGTTTAGAGGCTTTTGTTGCGGAAGCCCTCGAAAAACGGCCTACAGGAGTGATCTTGACCGGAGATATGACATTGAATGGCGAAAAAGCTAGCGCCGAAACGCTGGCCAAATTATTGGCACCATTACAAGAAGCTTCCATCATGGTACTAAGCTTACCTGGCAATCATGAAATCTATAATGGTTGGGCCAGAATTTTTAAAGAGGATAAAGAATTTTATGCCGATCAAATCAGTCCGCAGGATTTCAAAGAGATTTTTTCTGAAGGTTACGAGAAAGCAGACAGTGTCGATCAAACTTCATTAAGCTATAGTATCAATCTCAATGACCAGTATCGCTTAGTATTGCTTGATTCATGTATTTATGACGAACAAGTGAATTGGAACCAGCCAAATACAAATGGTCGTTTGAAAAAGACCACCTTAGAATGGTTGAAGGAACAACTAGAAGCAGCCAAACAACAGCAGCAGACACCCCTTCTTTTCATGCACCATAATCTTCTGGAGCATAATTCATTGTTGAAGGAAGGGTATGTTTTAGATAACTCGGCGCAATTGCAGCAATTGATAACTGCTTATCAAGTCCCGCTGATTTTTTCTGGACACATCCATATTCAAGATATTGCCGAAGGACCAGCTGGCGTTCAGGAAATTGTCACCGGCTCCTATTCCACTCAAGAACTCGGCTATGGGGTCGTAACGTTAACTGACAAAGCCATCAACTACCAGAAAAAGGTGATTGATTTGGACCAATGGGCCGCGAAGAACAAATCGAAGAATTCGCAGCTTTTGCACTACAGTGCCTATCAAGCTAAGATCTTTCAGCAAGACACAAATCACATGGTGCGCCAACAACTCGCCTCTGTCACAGAATTGACCGAAGAACAAATCAGCACATTATGTACATTTATTGCGAAGATGAATACTGCGCTATTTACTGGTGACGACACTTATTCGCAAGACGAAAAAGAAACGATTCGCCATTCCGAAGAATACCAACTGCTGGCAACCTACTCTTATTTCTTAAAACAATATGTTGACTCACTATTGGAAGACAATAGTCCAGATAATGCGCTGACCCTCTCCATAAAATGAACGATAGCCTTCCTGTCATAAGACGGGAAGGCTATCTAACGATGCAATATTTATTCTTTGAAAGTTGAAGCAGACTATTACTACTATTATTTATTTCTCATTTAAACGATGCAATCCCTAACCTCTACTGCATCCTTGTAACTCTGAAGTTACGCCAGTTTTGAATAAATTTCCTAAAAACAAGATAACGTTGGTACAAAAATATTTCTCGTATTTACTAAGTATAACATAGTTTAGTAAAAATGTCGCTAGCAGACGTTCTCTTGGTTTACCTCTTAGCTTTAGCTTGATACTCTTTCCTTAACAGGCAACATCACTTCAAAAATCTGCTGTTCTTTTTGATCCGTAGATACATCGTCTTGCCACATCAATTCCCAAATATCTCCATCTATTTGTAAATTAGAGGCCTCCAGATAGGCTTTGAACCGTTTTGTAAAATCTTTTAAATGATGAATTTCTCCTCGTACGAATCCCGACACGTAATTGCCTGCCGGTCGACAAATAATTGCCTGATCCGAGTAAAGAGGCAGTCGTTCTTCGGGGACCATCACTAAGGCACGATAAGGTGCTTCATGAATCGACTCTTGGTTGAAAGCAGATCCTTCTACTAAATAACCGATGGGATAACCGCTAAATAAATCTTTGTAATCTAAATAAGGATAAAAACGAGAAAAAGCCTGAAAGACCGAAGTCTCGTCATACTCATTGATTTCTTCAGAAACAGCAAAATATTCCTCTGACCGATAACTATAAGTCATATTGGTAAAATCGGCTGTCTGCACTTTTTCAAACCGTGAAATAAAGCGATCCAAAACGGCTTTATGTTCCTCTAGCTCTATTATTTTCTGATCCACTTCTTCCCGACGGAACATCAATTCTTTTTGCATCGTCTCAGGATTGCGATTTTTTAGAAAAGTTTGGATTTCCTCCAAGGACATATCCAATGCGCGCAAGACCAAGATGACATCTAATTCCGCACATTGTTCAAATCCGTAATAACGATAGCCATTTTCGCCGATCTGTTTCGGCTTGAACAGTCCGATTTGATCATAATAAATCAGCGTACGGCGACTCACACCACCATAAGTCGCAAGTTCGCTGATGGTCAAAAACTTTTTCAAAAAAGTGTCTCCCTCCTATTGACTGTAACGTTGCGTTACAGTTTATTCTAGCACAGAACGACGAAATTGGAGGGAATTTTATGAAACAATTAAAACAATTTTTTTTCACCGAAAAACGCCTATTTCTAGGTACTTTTTTATTTATGCTGATCCATTCTTTTGGGACACTTTTTCTTCCCTATTTTGTCGCCAAAATCATTGATGACGGCATATTAAAACAAGATCAATCAGCGATCATCCGCTACGGGGTCTGGATGCTGGCTGTTGCACTAGGCACGGGAGTGATTGCTGTCAGTGCTAGTTATTTTTCTGCCCATCTAGCAGGGAAGTTCGGGCATCATCTTCGGATCAAACTATTCAACAAAATTCAGGAGCTTGCGATCTCTAGTTTTGAGAAATATGGTACACCAACCTTGCTTGCCAGAACAACGAATGACATCAATAACATTCAACAAATCTTGATGATGGCTTTACAAATGATTCTTCCTGCTCCACTGATTATTTTGGCTTCAATTATTTTAACAGGGAGTGTTTCTTGGCGAATGGTGTGGATCCCCCTTGCAGCGATTGCTTGTTTCTCGATCGTCGCGCTTTTTGTCATTTATCAAGCGATCCCTTTGGCAAAAAAGACCCAGAAAAAAGTAGATGCGATGATGCGAATTTTGCGTGAAACCTATACAGGTGTGCGGGTGATTCGCGCCTTTGACAAAGCTAGTTTCGAAAAAAAGCGGACAGACCAAACCTTTGAAGGCTACGCAAAAGTGATGATTGAAGTCAATCGTTTATTCGCTGTTTTAAATCCAGCCGTACACTTTTTTATGGGGCTGTCCATTCTTAGCATTTTGGGATTTGGCGGTTTCCAAAGTCTCTCGGGAAACCTGCCCATCGGCAGTATCACTGCGATCATCGAATATACCGTTTTGAGCCTTTGGTTTTTGACGATGGCAGCAATGGTGATCGTCATGATCCCAAAAGGAGTAACATCTTTGCAGCGGATTGAAGAAGTTTTGTCTGAAGAAGAAACGATGACAGACGGGCCACTGCCAATCTTGCCAAAAGAAAATTCACTAGTGGCAGCCTTTCATCATGTCTCCTTCACCTATGCTGGGGCAGAAGAACCCGTACTGGAAGATATTGATTTTGAGATCCATCGCGGACAGACCACTGCGATTGTTGGCGGCACCGGATCAGGAAAAAGTACGATCGCCAAAGCCCTTTTACGGTTAAAAGACGTTTCTAGCGGCTCCATCACATTATATGATCGTGACATCCGAGAAGTCTCACAGGTGGCATTGCGATCATTTATCAGCTATGTTCCTCAAAAAGCATTGTTGATCAGTGGATCGATCTGGGACACATTGACTTTTGGGATTGTCAATCCCGATCCAGAACAAGTGACACTAGCAGTCAAAGTTGCCCAAGCAGAGTCGTTTATCGAAAGTCTACCCGATGGGATCGACAGTCACGTTGCTCAAAAGGGCAGCAATTTTTCTGGCGGACAAAAACAACGCTTGAGTATAGCGCGTGCATTAGTAAAGCCCGCTCACATTTACTTTTTTGATGACAGTTTTTCGGCCCTTGACTATCAAACAGATGCAAATTTACGGCGAGCATTAAAATCTTATGTCCGTGATTCAGCCGTAGTGATCGTGGCACAGCGTGTTGCAACTGTCATGGATGCTGATCAAATCATCGTTCTTGATGAAGGAAAAATCGTCGGAAAAGGGACCCATTCAGAACTGATGAAGACCTGTAACACCTATCAAGAATTTGCGGCTTCGCAAGGAATAGGAGGAGAAAAATGAGCAAAAAAATAACTGATGCACCAAAAAATTTAAAACATACGAGCATGC
This sequence comes from Enterococcus sp., assembly GCF_022711995.1. Taxonomy (GTDB): domain Bacteria; phylum Bacillota; class Bacilli; order Lactobacillales; family Enterococcaceae; genus Enterococcus_D. The sequence continues at coordinate 2,772 of NZ_JALAHI010000017.1, read as the reverse complement.
GGCTGTTACACTTATTATTCCAGCAAAAAAGCCGCTTCGGACTGATTTTGATTTCCGCTCTCTGCTATGCGACACTGATGACCATCGCCCCATTGCTGCTGGGTCAAGGATTAGATAATCTCATCACTTTGCTTCAGCATAATGACTGGCAACCAAATGAATTCTGGCAAGTCATCAAATGGTCACTGCTCCTTCTAGGGATTTCCTGGCTGATGATCAGTCTGTTCTCATTTTTACAAGAATACACAATGGCAAGTGTCAGCGAAACATTGACCCTTACCCTCAGAAAAGAAATGACGGAAAAATTTAATCGGTTGCCGATACGATTTTACGATACGCATCAAACAGGCGATATTTTAAGTCGAGCAATACTAGATCTTGATAAAGTCTCTGAAGTCCTTCAAGTAGGATTGATGCAACTGATTACAGCTACTCTTAGTATCTTATTTGGACTTGGTGTAATGTTTTGGCTTAGTCCATTATTGACAGTAGGAATTATCATCATCCTCCTGATAAGTGCATTTGCTACCCATCGACTGGCTCAGCGCAATTTGGTTTACTTTTCAGAAAACCAGACAACATTGGGAGCAGTCGGTAGCCGAGCAGAAGAATTTTATACCGCCCATTTGTTGGTCAAATCCTACAATCAGCAGTCTGCAGTTGCTTCAGAAATGCAGGAATTAAGCGAAAAGCAATTTCATGCCTTTCGCAAAGCACAATTTGCTAGCTATGCGATCAATCCGTTCATTCGCTTTATCAATCAAATCGGATTTGTCGTGAGTGCTGTGATTGGTGGAATGATGGTAATCAATGGCCAGTTATCCATCGGATTGATCCAAGCCTATCTGCAATATACCAATCAAGTTTCCGAACCGATCACACAAGCTTCTTATATCTTCAATACGTTACAAAGTGCCTTAGCGTCATTGGAACGGATCTTTGAGATTTTGGATTATCCAGAAGAAAAAGAAACCCAACACCCTCTTGCAGTCCCAGAAGAATTGGCTGGGAGAATCGATTTTGAAGATGTTTCTTTCGGTTATTCTCCAGATAAATTATTGATGCAACACGTGAACCTACAAGTTGCCCCTGAGCAAACGGTAGCTATTGTGGGGCCTACAGGAGCCGGCAAGACAACTTTGATCAACTTGCTGATGCGCTTCTATCCACTGAATGGCGGCAAAATCCGGATCGATCACTACGATATGACGGATTTCTCAGCCACAGACATTCGCAAAAAATTTGGGATGGTTTTACAAGACACCTGGTTGTTTGAAGGAACGATTGCAGAGAATATTGCTTACGGCAAAGAAGAGGCAACGATAGAGGCAATCATTGCCGCCGCAAAAGCAGCACAATGCGATCATTTTATTCGGACACTGCCGCAGGGCTACGAGACGATCATAGGATCTGAAACCGAATTATCACAAGGTCAACAACAACTTTTGACGATTGCTCGTGCAATTTTGGCTGATCCAGCTATTTTGATTCTGGATGAAGCGACTTCCAGTGTCGATACCCGAACCGAACAAATGATCCAAACAGCGATGGACACATTGACGAAAGATCGCACAAGTTTTGTCATCGCCCATCGCCTCTCCACGATCAAAAATGCTGATCTGATTCTTGTAATGGAGGCCGGACAAATCATTGAACAAGGCAATCATGAGGAACTGTTAGCAAAACCATCATTGTATGCTCAACTATACAATAGCCAATTTGCCAGTCACTGATCCGCAACGTCTATCACGTTTCAGAAAGAAAACCAATAGAGGTCAAAAACGAAAAATCATGGCCAACAAAAAAGGACTACGTCTAGTTAACAGACGCAGTCCTTTTTTGAGATTCATTGATTCATTCCGTCATTTTTTCCTCAGAAATTCTCAAGTCGTCAGAAAAATTTCAGAAAATGGGTTTACTTTAAAACAAAAAAAGAAGACCGTTTCCGATTTTCTTCTAAAAGTTGTTATTAAGCTTTAACAATGTTTGTTGCTTGCAAGCCGCGTTGGCCTTCTTCAACGTCGAAAGTCACTGCTTGACCTTCGTCTAAAGTTTTGAAACCGTCGCCTTGGATAGCTGAGAAATGTGCAAATACATCATTGCCATCTTCACCTGTAATAAATCCAAAACCTTTATCTGCATTAAACCATTTTACTGTACCGTTATTCATAAACGTATACCTCCATATTACACATCGTGTGTGTTTATTTTTGTAATAGAAAATGATGTGTAATTGAAGTGTGTATCAAAAGATAGACAAGTATTAACATATCAGAACTTTACTTTCTAAGAATACCATGCCTGAAGAAAAATAGCAAATAAAGTTTCTTTTGTTTCTGTTAGAATAAATGTTTCCCCAAGAAAAAATCTGCTCTCAAGTCGGTTTCTCTTGATATATCACGGTTTTATCGAAGATTTTTAGCGAATATTTTTTTGGTCTATTCATAGTTGAACTTGTTCAGACTGAACTTGAGGATAGTACGCCAAAAACTACCTATTGTATCTCTAATAAAACTGACACAATAGAATCCTGTGTTTGATGGTTCATCGCCCTCATGGAACATGAGATTTCTCTTAGGGAACTATTTATTAACTGCCTGCTTTTTTTAGTAGAGGCGCTACCCTATTCTGCGGTGATTTTCCTTTTAATTTATTTCCTTCGCTGTTGGTATTCCTCATTGCCATCAAACTATCTTTTTATTTTTAATAAAGCATCATTCGCTTGCCATCCGACACATTGTGTTTTAAAAAAATTTTTAATTCTAAAACGCT
>NZ_JALAHI010000016.1 GCF_022711995.1 Enterococcus sp. | reverse complement strand
TGTTGAAATTCTGTTAACACTATTGGTTTTAGCTTGATGGGTAAAGTTCAGTTTAATACATTGCAAATATGGTGCACATATGGCGTCGGCAATTCAAATAAAAGTTGAGTGAAATAAAGAACTCACCCTTTATTTTATATTCTACAAAAAAACCATATTTATAGTAAAGAAGAGGGTATAGATCCTACAGATTTTTTGCTTTTTTGGTCTCACTACAACTTACTGCTCTTCTTTCAGGTAGCGCCAGAGGGTGGTTCTGCTGATTCCTAACTGATTCGCGGTCTTGGTCTGGTTGCCTTCATTTTGTTCCAATACATTCAAAATAATTTCTTTGGTGTAGTCGAACAATGTGGGGTGGTGCAAGGGATTTTTGGCAGTAAAGTGATCCTTGAGATGGGTAAAATTTTGGATCAATCGTTCCCTGTTCAGCAATTCTGTGACTTGGTGTTCAGAAATATAATGGGTACTGGCATTGACCACCAGTTCTTTGATGCAGTATTGCAGCTGATCAAAATTGCCCGGCCAATCAAAAGCTAGGAATGATTCAAAGGCTTTGGGTTCGAAGCCCATGATCTCTTTGCTGCAGGCAATGTTCATTTTATTCAACAGCAGTGTCGTGATGATGCTTAGTTCATTTTTTCGTTCGCGAATTGCTGGCGCATAGATTTTTGCACAGTTTAATTGGCTTGCCAGTCGGGTAAATGTTGTTTGATCAGATGCTTTATTGTTGTCGTAGGTAAAGATCAGTTGATTGTGGCTGCGTACATTCGTTGTCTTAATCAATGAGACAATTCGTTCGATTGCCGCTGCACTCAGTTGTTCGACATTCTCAAAAAGAATCGTATTGTGGACGTCAACAAAGGGACCATTCGTCGCGTTGACTAGAAATTTCCACAGCTTGTCTGTAATGAGTTTGCAATTGATCGAGATCAGGTAGTTGGTGTTTTTTGTCTGATCAAGATAAAGTTGGTAAGCAATATTTTTTTTGGCAGTGCCACTTTCTCCAAAAATAAGATAGGAAGAATAATAGGCGTCATATTTTTCGGCTTCATGCTTGATACTTTCGGAAATAAATTGTGAAAATAATAACTTTTTCGAGAAGCTATCAGCGACTTCGGATTTTCTCTGGTAGGTGACATCTAGTTTAGTGACTACCGGAGGTGCACTGTTTTCTTGAATGGTGCAGCTGTAGTAGCGCTGCTGTTCCACGGGATACGCGTGGATGGATAAGGAAATATACCTGTTTTTTGTTTGCGAGTAATACTGAATGTCGGTCTTTTCGGGTTTGGTCTGAAGGACGTTCATGATCTCTTCGGTAAAATCCGGTTCTAATGTAGAAAATTCAATGGTATAGCTGTCATCGTAAAGCAGCAAATCTTGCTGTTGGCTCAAGATCCCTTTTTCGAGGATCTCTTTTTTTTGTTTGACTTGTTGAACGTGATCGATAATCGACAGTGCGTCTTCGTAAGCACTCTTGATGCTTTCCAAACCGGAAGTGATCAAAATCGTATTTAGGGATTTCAAAAGAGCAATGCGGTTGGTAATAGCATCACATAAAATCAATTCGTAGTTTTTTTCTGCTAATGTATCAAGAATCTCATTGGCATCGATGGTTTCATCGATGGTGTGGATCTCGATTTTGTATCCTAAAAGGTCGCAGAGCAAGTGGGCTTTTTCGGTAATGCTGGGATAGCCGACGATCGCAAAATTTTGGGTATAATTTTCTGCTAGCCGAATCGAACTTAGGACATCATAAATGGATAGTGAGACATCGATGACTGGCAAAGAGACAACTTTGCGAATCAATTTGGCCGTTCCACCCCGAGAAATGATCGCATCGTAACCGTCCGTATACAGTTTGGCAGCTAAGTTTTGTCCTTCGACCAGGTCAGCGGTGTAAATGGTCGTTTCCACCTCTGGGTATTGTTCACCGATAACATGCATCGAATGATTTAATTCTTCATAAGGGGCAATCCCTAAAATCTTTCGCTTCATCTTTTTCCCCATCCTTTGATAATCGTTTCATATATGAACAATCATAGCACGAAAAATTGAAAAAAACTTGATTATTTAAGCGAACGTTTCTAAATTAAACGTTTTTTCTTCTTTTTAGAATGTAAACGCTTGATTCTAGCTACTATAATCAAACCATGAAGTACGAGGTGGTGAGTAAATGTTAAAGTTGTTAGTTATTGCGGACGACTTTACAGGAGCACTGGATACTGGGGTTCAATTTTCGAGACAAGGGATTCAAACATTGGTCTCAACGGAAACCGTCGTCCAATATGACACACTTCCGCAGGAAATCGAAGTGTTGGTTCTTAATACGGAGAGCCGGCATCTAACTTTTAAGCAAGCATATGAGAAAACCAAAACGATTTTGGAAGAAGCGAAAGTGGCCCAAGTTCCATTTATTTATAAAAAAGTAGATTCAGCATTAAGAGGAAACATCAGCGCGGAGATCAAAGCGATTCTTGACACGAATGAACAAGCACCTCTTCCTTTCCTACCGGCATATCCAGAGATGAATCGGGTAGTGATCGATGGGCATTTATATATAGAAGATGTTTTGGTATCAGAGAGTGTTTTTGCAGAAGATCCTTATGAACCTGTAACTGAGAGCAATGTCGTACAGCGATTGCAAAGGGAAGCGGGAATCGAGGCAATGCTGGTCAACGATCAGTCATTGCCGGAAACCGGGGTAATGGTTTTTGATGCACAGACAGATGAGATGTTACAAGTCCATGCCAAACGTCTGACAGAGGAAAATCTTCTGGGAGTGACGGTGGGGTGTGCAGGGTTTGCAAAGGTCCTGGCGCAACAATTGTTTCCCAATGGACAAGCAGTAGCCTACAAGCTGCAAAAGCCAGTAGTGGTGATTTGTGGCAGTGTCAATCCAATCACGAAGAAACAAATCGACTATGCTGAGCGAAACCATCCTAGGATCTCTCTAACGCCACAGCAGCTATTGGAACCTAGCCATTGGCAAACTGCTGCAGGAGAGGCAGAGATCACCCATTACTTGGAATTGATGAAGAAGGACACATTGGTGGTTTTTGAAACCTGTAGTGATCAAACAACAGCTGAAATTGTGACTTATAGTCAAGAAAAGGGGTTATCTGCGGAGGCTTACCGGTTTAGAATAGGAACGGCGTTGGGGCAATTAACAAAAGCCCTTTGGTCGCAACACCAAGAGAACACATTCCTATTTACTGGTGGGGATACATTGTTTCAATCAATGGAAGTCTTAGGTGTGACCGGAATCAAACCGTTAACAGAGATCAAACCAGGTGTCGTGTTGTCTACTATCGAATGGAATAACCAAGAGATGCAGGTAATCACGAAATCCGGCGGTTTTGGAACAGAAGAATTATTTGAAGAAATTAGATTGTATTAAACGATCAAGGAGGATCTATTATGCTAACAGACTACAGTTTAAAGATGCCAAAAAATATTCGGGCAGGAGAACATGCGATTGAGCAATTAGAAGAAATCATCAGCAGCGGCGTTCATAAAATCGTTATTTTCACAGATAAAGGTCTTCTAAGTTTAGGGTTGGTCGATTTACCGATCCAAATCATTGAAAAAGCCGGCATTGAGTATACGATTCTTTCTGATATTCCAGCGGAACCAAATTATCACGAAGCGCAAGCAGTGATCGATGCCTTTAAGCAAGAAGCAGCCGACTTGGTAATTGCTGTTGGGGGCGGTTCAGTCATGGATGTGGCGAAATTGGCTTCGATCTTAGCAACAGATGACTACACGGTCAAAGACTTATTAGATAATCCATTATTGGCGAAAAAACAAGTGCCAAGTTTAATGATTCCTTCCACTGCTGGAACTGGAGCTGAAGCAACACCCAATGCGATTGTAGGCGTTCCAGAAAAAGATTTGAAAATCGGGATCGTCAATCCGGAAATGATCGCTGATTTCGTGTTACTCGATGGACGAATGATCAAAAACTTACCAAAACCAATTGCAGCAGCCACAGGTGTAGATGCATTGTGTCATGCGATTGAATGTTTCACCTCTGCCAAAGCTAATCCAATCAGTGATACCTTTGCACTGGAAGCACTAGATTTGATTATGAACAACATCATTGAAGCTTGCACAAATCCAGAAGCATTGGAAGCAAAACGCAAAATGCTACTTGGTTCATTTTATGCAGGGGTAGCCATCACGGCATCCGGGACGACCGCAGTTCACGCGCTTTCTTACCCGTTAGGCGGCAAATACCACATTGCTCACGGTGTCTCCAATGCGATTTTGTTGACACCGGTAATGAAATTCAATGAACCAGCAATCAAAGATTTACTCGCTGTCGCTTATGATCGTGTCATCAAAAATGGACATCAAGACTGGTCGGTTGCCGAAAAATCAGCCTATATGATCAGCCAGTTAGATGAAATCGTGAAAGTATTGGAAATTCCAACAAGTTTGAAAACATTTAATGTACCAGAAGAAGACTTGGATGGCTTAGTAGCAGCGGGCATGGAAGTAACACGTCTACTGGTCAACAACAAACGAGAAGTCACACCAGAAGATGCCCGTGCCATCTATCTGCAAATCTTATAATTTGAATTCAGAAAGGAAGAAGCATGTCATGAAAAAAATCGTCGGTATCACGATGGGAGATCCTGCAGGGATCGGACCTGAAATCTCCCTCAAAGCTTTTGCCAAACCGGCACTCTATGACAAGTGCCGCCCACTATTAGTCGGAGACAAAAGTGTTGTTGATTACTATCTAGCAAAACATCCTGAATTAGCGTTGGAAGTAAATACAATCAGTCAGCCCAAAGAAGGGCGCTTTACCTTTGGCACCATTGACTTGATCGATTTGAAGATCGTGGATATGGCAACCTTCCAAATTGGTGAAGTTTCTCATGTGGGCGGCGATGCTGCTTTCCAATATGTGAAGAAAGTCATCGAGCTAGCGTTAGCCAAAGAAATCGATGCAACCGTAACGAATCCATTGAATAAAGAAGCCATGAATGCTGCCGGCCACCACTATGCCGGTCATACAGAAATCTACGCCGATCTAACCGGTACTGACAAATACACTATGATGTTGGCAGATGGTAACTTGCGGGTGGTGCATGTCTCGACTCACGTGTCATTACGAGAAGCCTGTGACCGGGCCACCAAAGAACGTGTCCTCGATGTGATCCGAATCGCAGACCAAGCGTGTAAAGATCTAGGAATCGAAAATCCACGGGTCGCAGTAGCGGGCTTGAATCCCCACTGTGGCGAAAATGGGTTGTTTGGTCGTGAAGAAATCGATGAAATCAACCCGGCTGTAGAAGCGGCCAAAGCGGAGGGAATCAATGTATTTGGTTCATTGCCTGCAGATACGCTTTTCTCAAAGGCCAATGGGGGTATGTATGACATCGTTGTGGCCATGTACCACGATCAAGGACACATTCCTTTGAAACTTTTAGGCTTTGTTTACGATCAAGAAGCACAAAACTGGAAAGCAGTGCAAGGCGTTAACATTACCTTGAATCTTCCAATTATTCGGACGTCTGTTGACCATGGAACGGCTTTTGATCAAGCAGGAAAATGGACGGCTAGTGAAGCCAGTTTAGAAAATGCCATCGATTATGCTATCCAATTGGCGGAACATTCAAAATAAGCACAAATGCAGCACAATATAAACATTTTTAGGGGGAGAAACATGGTGATTCTAGAACAAGTGCGACAATCAGAACCCAATGGCGTCATGTACCGAGATACATTCTTAAATGTTGATTTTGGTTTGATTCCAACCGGCGATAACAACACGGCTCACGCACCGGCTTTGATTGAAACTGCAGATGGCGGGATGTTGTGCGGATGGTTTGCCGGGAGCTTTGAAGGGAGCGGCGATATCTCGATCGTCGTCTCAAAATTAGACCCAGAAACACAGAAGTGGTCGGTTCCTGTTACCGTCTCACAAGGTGTAGACCGCAGCGAACAAAATCCCTCCTTCTTTCGGGCGCCAGATGGCAAGATTTGGCTGATCTATACCTCGCAAGTCAGCCGCCAAGAAGGAAAAGACAATATGCAGTTCACGTCCATCATCATGGTGCAAAAATCAGCCGATGAAGGACAAACTTGGGGAAATCCTGAAGTGCTTTTTGATCAAGAAGGCACGTTTGGCCGTCAAGGAATTCAAATTTTAAGTAACGGTCGCTGGCTTTACAGTACGTGGTTATGTGAAGATTCAGCAGATGGGTTGACCAATGATCCGACTGAGTTCCGCCTATCGGATGATGAAGGTCAAACTTGGCGGGCCGTTCGGATGCCAGATAGTAACGGTCGGGTTCATGCCAATGTCGTGGAAGTCGAGGAAGGTCATTTAGTGGCCTTCATGAGAAGCCGCTTCGCCGATTTCGTCTACAGCAGTGAATCCTTTGACTTTGGCGATAGCTGGAGTGTGCCGGAAGCAACTGTTTTACCCAATAACAACGCCAGTATCAGTGCAATCAAATTGGCAAGCGGTGAAATCGCATTGGCATACAATGTTAATTCCGCACCAAACGCAGCCTTCGGGCAAGTCGCGTGGCCGGGCTTACGAAATCCTGTTGCTGTCTCTGTAAGTGAAGACTTTGGCAAGACATGGCCAATCGGACGGATTTTTGAAGCTGCAGAAGGCTATATCGGTACTGAGAACAAAACCAATAATTCACAACATGAATACCCAACTCTTTACCAAGATAGTCAAGGGAATTTACATCTGGTCTATGCGTACCGCAATCGACTTTGCGTGAAGTACGTCCGTTTTACCGTCGCTGATCTATTTGGCGAAAAACGGGAATCCGTAGGTGTATACAACCCAACTTCAGGTGAAGGGGTCGAAAAATAAACAAAAATCGGGCTCATTGACGGAAAATCAGCTGATCATTGCGCAAGCTCCCGTAAAAGGGAGTAGCGCAGACAGCCGTCAATTTAACGAAAATGAAACCGCATTCCATACGAATTTTATAAAAGAGGAGAGACATTACTATGAAAACAATCGAATTAAAAGGGATTATCAGCCCAATTTTGACACCTATGCATGAAGACGAAAGTATCAACTTTGAGGAACTGCGCAACCAAGTAGATCGGATGATCGACAATGGTATCCACGGAATTTTTCCTTTTGGTACAAATGGGGAAGGCTATATCTTGTCTGCAGAAGAGAAAAAGCTTGTTCTAGAAGTTGTCGTTGATCAAACGGCAGGTCGGGTACCGATCTATGCTGGTTCAGGGGCTATCTCCACAAAAGAAACGATCGCTCAAAGTAAGATGGCACAAGCTGCTGGCGCAGATGTCTTATCAATCATTGCACCAAGCTTTGCAGCAGCGAGCCAAGAAGAAATCTATACCCACTACAAAACGATTGCCGAAGCGGTTGATATGCCAATCGTGCTTTACAACATCCCTGCTCGAACTGGCAATGCGATTGCACCAGCGACTGTCGCTCGTCTGGCACAAATCGAAAATATTATTGGTGCAAAAGATTCCAGCGGTAACTTCTCCAATATTTTAGGTTATATCGAAGCAGGAAAAGCAAAAACCAATGGCAAATTCTACACGTTATCAGGAAATGATCAATTGATCATCTGGACATTATTAGCAGGGGGAACTGGCGGTATTGCAGGTTGTGCTAATGTTTATCCGAAAACAATGGCTTCTATCTATGATCTCTTTGTAGAAGGCAAGATCGAAGAAGCGAAGACAGCCAATGAACGGATTCAAAACTTCCGCAACTGTTTCAAATACGGCAATCCAAACACCATCGTTAAGACAGCTGCAGCGCTACTTGGCAACAATGTAGGCAAATGTCGGGCACCGTTCAACCAAATTCCAGCCGAAGGAATCGAAGCGTTGAAAAAAGTATTAGCGGAAGACAAAGCAAAAGGCATGAAGTAAGACGACCATCAAAAATTTGTTTTGTGCAGGCAATAGCAGTGAGAGAGGTGACATAAGTGAAGAATAGCCGAAAGCAGCCAGCGAGAGAATCTGGATTGCCACACCTGATAAAAGGTAGTGTTTCTCGTTTCATTCTGCCATTTATGTCACCATCTTCTGCTGATGCACAGGACTAAAAGCAGGAGGAAATTATGACTATTCAAATGATGATTGCATTAGCAATTACTGTAGTAATGATCATTTTAGTAATGATTGAAAAAATTCCCTTCGGGGCAGCGCCATTATTTGCATGTTTATTGTTAGTTATTTTTGGAATTACGGATATCAAAGGAGCATTTGCTGGTTTCTCAAATTCAACTATTGTGATGTTGGCTGAATTCATGGCGATCATTGCCGCACTGGAGAAGACGAGTTTTATCGTTGTTTTCAAAAAGGCCATGTTCTCAATGGCGAACAAAGGTGGTTTCAAGTCCTATATTCTGATCATTCTAGTAGTGATGTTAGGCTGTAGTTTGTTTGGGACTGGCTCAACCGCTTATTATGTACTGACACTTGGGTTATTATCTACACTGCCTTATTCAAAAAAATTACCTCCATCGAAAGTCATCATGACTGCGGGATTTGCGACTAACCACCCATTGATTCCTTTCAATACCGCATTGCAGTATGGAATCGTGATTGCTGTTTTAAATTCTGCTGGGATCATGGCAGAGGTTTCTGTGTTTAAATTTGCAATTGTTAACTTGTTTTTATCTATTGGTTTCTTAATCAACTGTATCATTCAGTACAAATTTCTTCCCGATCATCCTACCTCTGATGACAATAAAGTTGTAGAGACAGCTAACGGAAATGAGAGCGCTTCTCTTTTGCCTCGCTGGAAAGAGTTGACGACTTACGGAGTATTTATCTTCGCCGTTGCAGGTATGTTGCTGCAAAGTAAAATTGGTGATGCCGGCTATGCGATGGCTGGGTTATCAGTTGCGGTCATTTTGCTGATTGGGGTCTTAGACTTCAAAGAGATCCGCGATGCCATCAGTGCACCAATCATCTTGATGTCTGCTGGGGTCATTGGTGTGGCAGATGCTTTGGGTAGTACAGGATTGACCAATTTAGTTGGAACGTCTGTAGCAGGAATCTTGGGTACCAACGTCAATCCTTTTGTGATGATCTTTGCCTTTTGTGTCCTAACCAGCTTATTGGCTACACTAACTGGTTCAACGATCGGTACTGTCTATGTATTTACGCCACTTGCGATTGCTACTTGCCGAAGCTTGGGATTAGATCCTACAGCAGCAGCCTGTGCCATCGTCATCTCAGGCTGGTGCGGTCACTTCCTGCCAATTGATGGGATGCCCGCAATGATTTTAGGAACTGGGAAATATACAGCGGTCCAATTTTGGAAATTTACGATTCCGCAATATTTTATTCGTCTTGTATTTTTAACGGTAGGATCAATTTTGATGTTCCCAATGTAACAAGAAGAAACAGTATGATACAACGACTATGAAAGAGGTGCAATAAAATGGAAAACCACTTTGAATTAGAACATATTGGCATCAACACGGAAAATGAGACAGAGGCACAAGCGTTAGCGGACCAATTGAGTATGATCTTTAATTTGGCACCGCGACATGGCCAAAAATCAGAATTTGCTGGCGATTACTTTGAATGTATGAAAGCACCTTTCTTAGGTAAAAATGGTCATATCGCGATGCGGACTTCGGACTTGGAAAGCGCAGTGGCAGAATTAAAGGCGAAAGGACTCTCCTTTAATATGGATACAGCTGCCTACGACGAAGAAAATAAATTGAAAAACATTTATCTTGCTGGCGAGTTTGGCGGATTTGCTATTCACATCTTGAGAAAGTAAAACCATCATTTTTGATCTTCTCCTTATTGAATAGTCATAGTAGAATGAAAGTTTGTTCTGCTATGACATTTTTTGATAAAAGATGGCGCACTGACAGAGAAAAAGAGTTAAAATAGCAATGATACTAAAATTAGGAGTTGAATAAAGTGGATCTATGGTTTACTAAAACGAAAGAAGAAGTCTTGCAATCTCTGGACACGAACCCAGAGACGGGGCTATCCAGTCAAGAAGTCGAAAAAAGACTGCAGTCTTTCGGAAGAAATGAATTAGAAGTAAAAAAGAAAGAAAGTTTATTGAAAAAAGTGATTGGGCAATTAGAAGACCCAATGATCATCGTTCTGTTGATTGCCGCTTTTCTGTCCTATGTTTCTAGCGGATTTGAAGATTGGATCGATTCTGTCATTATTTTACTGATTGTCGTGATCAATGCCATCATTTCGATTTCTCAAGAAAATAACGCCAATAAATCGTTGGAAGCTTTGCAGAAAATGTCCGCACCGTTAGCTAAAGTGATTCGTAACGGAAAATTGGAACATGTTGAGACGGCCACATTGGTGCCAGGTGATATCATCGAATTAGAAGCGGGAGATTTAGTACCAGCGGATGTTAGGATCTTGACCGCAGCAAATCTAAAAGCCGATGAAGCTGCCATGACAGGTGAATCGGTACCGGTAAACAAAAAAGCATTGGAAGGATTGCCTGAAGACACAGTGCTAGCGGACCGCAAAAACATGCTGATTTCTTCTACAGTGATCACAAATGGTCGAGGCACTTGCGTAGTTACAAGTACAGGGATGAAAACGGAAGTTGGTCGGATCGCCAATATGTTGATCTCTGAAGATGACAATACGACGCCGTTGCAACGAAAAATGGCTGAAATATCTAAATTGTTGTCGATCATCTGTTTAGGTATCTGTATCTTGATGTTTGTCGTAGGCCTTTTGTATAGCCGTCCAATTCTTGAAATCTTCATGATGGCTGTCTCACTTGGTGTGGCTGCGATCCCTGAAGGATTGGCTGCCATCGTTACAATCGTCTTGGCATTAGGGGTCCAACGTTTGGTGAAACGCCATGCCATCGTTAAGAAGTTACCAGCGGTTGAAACACTAGGCGCTGCTTCCGTTATCTGTAGTGATAAAACAGGGACATTGACCCAAAATAAAATGACTGTAGTTGAAACCTTCGTTCATGGGCAGGAAACAGAACAACAACTGTTAACCATTGGCGCGTTATGTAACGATTCTAAGTTAACGGTTGACGGAAACGAGTTTCAAGTGACCGGTGACCCGACAGAAACTGCCTTTGTCAGCAAAGCTTATGAAGAAAAGTTAGACAAAAATAAATTGGAAGCCAATCTGCCACGTGTTGCTGAGATTCCTTTTGATTCGGAACGTAAATTGATGAGCACGATCCATAAAACCGAACAAGGGTATCGTGTCATGGTCAAAGGTGCCCCGGATGTTCTATTGACTCGTTGTCAGGTTGATGAGACAGACGCACAGAACATTGCAGCCAAAAACGCGGAAATGGCATCGAATGCCTTGCGGGTCTTAGGTATTGCCTATAAAGACATCACTGAAGTGCCAGAGGAATTGACTTCCGAAGACATCGAAAATCAGTTGACATTTGTAGGACTTGTCGGAATGATCGATCCTCCTCGTCAAGAAGTGAAGCAAGCCGTTGCTGAATGTTATGATGCAGGTATTCGCCCAGTCATGATCACTGGCGACCACAAATTAACGGCAGTGGCGATCGCCAAAGAATTAGACATTTTCCGTTCTGGGGATTTGGCGATGACAGGCGCCGAACTAGACATGATGCCACAAGAAATTTTAGAAGAAGAAGTAGCGAAGTATTCTGTCTACGCCCGTGTTTCGCCCGAACATAAAATGCGGATCGTTAAAGCATGGCAAGCAAACGGTATGGTCGTTGCGATGACTGGTGATGGAGTCAATGATGCCCCTGCCTTGAAAGTAGCCGATATTGGTTGTGCAATGGGAATCACCGGAACAGATGTGGCTAAAGGAGCCGCGGATATGATCTTGACGGATGATAATTTTGCGACGATTGTCCATGCGGTCGAACAAGGAAGAGGAATCTTCTCCAATATCAAAAAATCGATTCAGTATTTATTGAGTTGTAACATCGGTGAAATCATCACTATTTTCGTTGCAACTGCCTTGAACTTCCATCAAATGCCATTAGTTGCGATCCAATTGCTATGGTTGAACCTTGTGACGGACTCACTGCCTGCTTTGGCATTAGGGATGGAACCTGTTGAACCTGGTGTGATGAAACAAAAACCTCGTGATTCTCGTAAAAGTATTTTTGCAGATGGATTTGCTACAAGCATGATTTTTTACGGTGTCTTAGTTGGCGCAATCACATTGGCCGCGTATTGGTTAGGTGAATATGTCTTGTCTGATCCAACCGTTGCTGATGGTACAGCAAATACGATGGCATTTGCTACCCTTGTTTTTGGTGAATTGACTCGGGCGTTTGCTGTCCGCAGTGAAACACGTTCGATCTTTAGCATTGGGGTGTTCTCTAACAGCGCGATGAACAAAGCCTTTTTGGTCAGCTTAGCCATGCAATTGGCAGTCTTGTTCATTCCATTCTTACAAGAAATTTTCAAAGTTCAAAGCTTGTCAGGTATCGAATGGGTAATCGTGATTCTACTCTCACTTGTCCCACTGATCGTTAGTGAATTAACTAAAGCTTTTCGCAATAAAAGCAAAGCGGTAGGCGAACTTTCAATGTAAAAGTGAAGCACTCTCTTTTTGAGGCATTTTCCTTTTGGGAAAATGCCTTTTTCTGTTTGGCAGAAAGCAGCGAGGACTGGTGAGGGAGTATTTTTGGATTATTGCAGGATAAAGACGAAGGCTTGTATCGGCAAATGTGGGCACTGTACCCAAATGCTAGGGAGATTGCGACAAAAGTAGCTATATCGATAATGAATACCACACGAAAATTCCTGAAAATGAACTTGTTTTTCTTGGCGTTCCTATCAATCGATTGATGAATCACTCAGCGATTGAATAACGGTCTGTAGTTGAGCTTTCCTTGAGGGACTGTGACATAAATCATCTACAAGTAACAATATCCGAACAATAACTAGTATTGCTCCCACGATGCAGTGACTCATCCTCGCAAAAGTCAGAGGAATCTATAGCAATAGAATATGATTTGGTTTGGTTTAACTTGTTGGATGATGACTTATGTCACAGTTCCTTTCCTACGATTAGTCAAGGGAAACGAAAAAGAGTGTCAAATTAATTTTATTAATATGATTGTTAAGTATCTTTACCCATGTCAAATAACCCTCACTTTGTTCATTTTTTTAAAGAGAGGAAATAGTGGTATAATTATCC
>NZ_JALAHI010000015.1 GCF_022711995.1 Enterococcus sp. | reverse complement strand
GGTAATGTTTATCAAATCATTGTCGTAAAAATACTGCAGCATCCAATTGTATCCCCTTTCAATTCTTTCAGTAAAATCAAATCATAATTAGTACAAGGGAGGAACAAAAATGGCCAATGTAAACGAAATATCGAAAGAAAAATGGGTGTTATCAACCTTTCCAGAGTGGGGGACCTACTTAAATGAAGAAATTGAACAAGAGCAAGTAGCTGAGAACACCGTTTCAATCTGGTGGTTAGGTTGCACTGGAATTTGGCTAAAGAGCCATGAAGGAACGAATATTTTATGTGATTTATGGTGTGGTACAGGAAAAAGAACGCATGGAAATGGACAAATGAAAAAAGGACATCAAATGATGCGCATGAGTGGCGTTCAAAAAATGCAACCGAATTTGAGGACACAGCCTTTTGTCATTGACCCCTTTGCAATCAAGCAGGTGGATGCGTTAATCGTAACGCACATCCATTCAGATCATTTGGACATCAATACTGCAGCAGCCGTTCATCAAAATTGTCCAGAAGCACAGTTTATTGGGCCTCAAGAAGTGGTAAATACATGGCTTCGTTGGGGAATCCCACAAGAGAAAACTGTTGTTGTTAAACCAGGGGATGCAATCAAAGTAGGAAGTGTGACAGTGCGTGCATTAGAAGCTTTTGATCGAACTGCATTGGTTACTTGTGAAGATCCTGAAGTGAAGTTGAAAGGAAAAATGCCTCAGGACATGGATTTGATTGCTGTGAATTATTTGTTTGAAACGTCTGGTGGGACAATCTATCATGCGGGAGATTCTCATTACTCAAATCTCTTTGCAAAGCATGGCAACCAGTACACGATTGATGTCTGCTTAGGGGCTTACGGAGAGAATCCTCGCGGAATCACAGATAAAGTGACTTCAGTGGATATGTTAAGGATGGCCGAATCGTTGAATGCTAAAGTTGTTATCCCCGTTCACTATGATATCTGGTCAAACTTTATGGCCGATCCAAAAGAAATTACCGAGATTTGGAAATTTAAGAAAGATCGGTTGCAGTATAAGTTCAAACCCTATATTTGGCAAGTAGGTGGCAAGTTCACTTATCCAACGAATAAAGATGATCTAGAATTTAACTTCTACCGTGGGTTTGAAGACGCCTTTGTGGTTGATAATGACACGCCGTTCCCATCGTTTTTGTAAAACAGATTCATTTTTTATTGGCAGATTGCTTTTACTGAAAGAATTGAAAGGGGATACAATTGGATGCTGCAGTATTTTTACGACAATGATTTGATAAACATTACCAATCAAGAACCAAAAGATTGGGAGGAAGCCATTCGAATAAGTGGAAAAGTTTTAAAAGAGAAAGAGCTGATCTCAGACCAATATATCGAGGATGTCATTCGAGACGTTCGTGCCTTTGGCCCTTATATTGTCATCGTCCCTAATGTGGCGATGCCGCATTCTTCTGCGGAAAGTCAAGGGGTTTTAGGAACGGGTATTGGTTTGACGATTTTTCCAACCGATATTTCTTTTGAAGAAGGTAATTCAGAAAAAGATGCAAAATTGTTTTTCATGCTAGCTGCAAAAAATCCGGAAGCACATATGGAAAATATTGCAAACTTGTCAGAACTGTTGATGAGAGAAGGAGTGATTGAAGATTTGATGACCGTTCATACGATGGCAGATTTTGAGTCCGTAATGAGAAAGTATGATGAATCAAAGGAGAGAAGGGATTAGATGGAGAAGGTACTAGATTTTTTACTTAGCGCATGGGATTATTTTGCACAAAATATCTTGATGCAACCAGCATTTCTAATTGGATTTATTGTATTGATCGGTTATCTATTGTTGAAACGTCCATTTTATGAATGTGTAGCGGGTTTTTTAAAGGCAACGGTTGGTTATTTGATCTTAACGGTTGGATCAGGCGGACTTGTTAACAATTTTCGACCAATTTTAGTAGGTTTAAAAGAACGGTTTGAATTAGATGCGATGGTAACCGATCCTTATTTTGGTCAAAATGCGATCACTGCTGGAATCGAAGAAACTTTTGGCCGAACATTTGGGGATACGATGCTTTTATTGTTGATTGCCTTTATCTTTAATATTTTGCTCGTTCGTTTCAAAAAATATACGAAGCTGCGAGCAGTGTTCACAACCGGAAATGTGCAGGTACAGCAGGCTGCAACTGCATTTTGGTTACTGCTCTTTTGTTTTCCAGAATTTGGCCGAATTGAAGTTCTACTAGTGATGGGGTTGATTTTAGGCTGTTATTGGGCAGTAGGTTCTAATTTAACGGTAGGAATTTGTCAGGATTTAACAGAGGGAGCTGGGTTTGCAATTGCGCATCAGCAAATGTTTGGGGTTTACTTTTTCTCTCGATTATCCGAACGATTCAAGAAAAACAAATCGAATCGCAAATTAGAGGATATAGAGATGCCTGGTTTCTTGTCAATATTCAATGAAAATATGGTGTCCACATCAATTTTGATGCTCTTTTTCTTTGGCATTATCTTACTAACATTAGGTCAAGATTATTTGATCTCTGCAGGATTTATGGTTGAAGGACAAAGCTTCTTGTTCTATATTCTTCAAACATCCTTGATGTTTGCTGTCTATTTAGCAATTTTACAATTAGGTGTACGTACCTTTGTTTCTGAACTGACAGATTCTTTCCAAGGAATCTCGAACACGATCTTACCAGGGGCTGTGCCGGGAATTGATATTGCTGCAACTTTTGCATTTGGTTCGCCAAATGCAGTGACAGTCGGTTTCTTATTTGGTGCATTAGGACAATTTTTGATGATCGGAATACTGATTCTTTTAAAATCACCAACGATTGTCATAGCTGGATTTATTCCATTGTTCTTTGATAATGCTGCCATTGCTGTATTCGCTAATAATCGCGGCGGGATCAAAGCTGCTTGTATTTTCCCATTTCTATCTGGGATCATTCAAGTTGGAGGCTCTGCATTAATTGCTACTTGGGTAGGTCTATCACAATATGGTGGTTACTTAGGAATGTTCGACTGGGCGACAGTATGGCCATTCTTTACGGTATTGATGAAATTCCTGGGTATTGTTGGAATAGTATTAGTGGTTGTGCTTTTATTGATCATTCCTCAGTTGCAATACAGAAAAAATCCAGAAGGATATTTCTTAATTGTAGATGATTATGATGCTTACGTGAAAAAACAGCAAGAAGTATAAAACTTAAATTTACTAGTGACTTTAGGAGGAAAAACAAATGAGAGTATTGGTATCATGTGCAAATGGATCTGGAACAAGTTTAATGATGATGCGTAGCGTGGAGAAAGCATTGAAGGCAGAAGGAATCAATATCACGATGATTCATCACTGTGCAATTTCAGAAGGAAAAAGTACGGCAAAAAACTATGACGTGGTGTTTACCCCTATGAATTTCATTCATATGTTTGATCAAGCAAAAGATAAGGGAGTAACCGTTATTGGGGTTAAAAATGTTATGTCGCCAAAAGAAATTACAGAACGAGCTCGCGAAGCAGGCTTGCTCGATTCGTAAAAGTCAGGAAATCGAGTAATTTTGCAAGTCATTGAACAAATTGAAAGAAAAAGGTGAGAAAAATGAGTCTTCCCAAATTACAAATTGCCTGTGATCATTCTGAACTGTCCAGTGCTTTAGCTGATGTTAAACATGTGGGGGATGTAGTGGATATTATTGAAGCAGGAACGATTTTACTGTTGCAAGAAGGTGAAAAAGTTTTACGGTATTTTAGAGCATTGTATCCAGATAAAAAGATTGTCGCAGATACGAAATGTGCAGATGCTGGTGGGACGGTAGCTAAGAACTGCGCTGATGCGGGAGCAGATTATATGACAGTTATCTGTGCAGCAACGATTCCAACAATGAAAGCCGCCGCAAAAGAAATAAAGGAAATTCAAGTAGAGCTGTATGGCGACTGGACCTTTGATCAAGCACAACAATGGCTAGATGCTGGGATTTCTCAAGTTATCTATCATCAAAGCCGCGATGCACTCTTGGCTGGAGAAACCTGGGGAACAAAAGATTTAGAAAAAGTGAAAAAATTGGTAGAGATGGGTTTTCGCGTCTCCGTGACAGGCGGTTTAAGTGTTGATACGCTAAAACTATTTGCAGGAATTGATGTGGATACGTTTATTACAGGTAGGGGTATCACCGCTGAAAATGATCCGAAGCAAGCAGCAAAAGCTTTTCAAGCAGAAATAAGACGCATTTGGGGTAATTAAGATGAGTATGATTGGATTATACGAAAAAGCTACACCAAAAGATTTAAATTGGCGAGAACGCTTATTATTCGCCAAAAAATTAGGTTTTGACTTTGTAGAATTATCCATTGATGAAACAGATGCCCGCTTGAAGCGTTTGGATTGGACTCTAGCTGAACGTAAAGAAGTGGTTGAAGCGATTTATGAAACTGGAGTGAAGATATTGTCTTTGTGTTTAAGCGCTCATCGCAGATATCCTCTTGGATCTACTGACCAGCAAAAACGGAAAACGGCTATGTCGATCATGAAAAAAGCGATCAATTTAGCTTCCGATTTAGGTATTCGCTGTATTCAACTAGCAGGCTATGATGTCTATTATGAAGAAAAAAGCTTACGAAGCAGAGCCTTATTCATTGAAAACTTGCAAGAAGCGGTTGCTCTTGCTTCAGAAAAAGGCGTAGTTTTATCCATTGAGATTATGGATGATCCTTTTATTAATTCCATTACTAAATACCTTAAAATCAAAGAACAGATTCCTTCACCATATCTTCAGGTGTACCCAGATATTGGTAATCTTTCTGCCTGGCCGGAAAATGATGTTGGCTATGAATTAGAAAAAGGAATAAGAGAAATTACTCAAATTCATCTGAAAGATACGCTATCAGTAACCAATAATTTTAGCGGTAAGTTTAAAGAAGTTCCATTTGGCGATGGATGTGTCGATTTTGAAGGATGTCTGCGTACCCTTAAAAGATTAAATTACAATGGTTCTTTTGTAGTGGAGATGTGGAGTGAATCATGTGATGATCCAATTGCTGAGATTGAACAAGCAAAAACATTTTTACTACCTAAACTAAAGGAGGCAGGATACCTCGATGGAAGCAACGATTCAAGCGATGAAGCAACGAGTTTATGAAGCAAATTTGTCATTGCCAAAAAGCGGATTGGTTAAGTTAACTTGGGGGAACGTCAGTGAAATCAGCCGAGAACACGGAATAATAGTCATTAAACCAAGTGGAGTAGCTTACAATGAAATGACCGCTGATGATATGGTTGTGACTGATTTAAAAGGAAACCCTATCGATCAGTCCCAATTACGGGCCTCATCTGATCTAGCAACGCATGTTGTCTTATATGAGAAATTTCCAGAAATGAATGCTGTGGTTCATACTCATTCAACAAATGCGGTTAAATGGGCACAAGCAAGACGAGACATTCCAGCATACGGAACGACTCATGCCGACACCTTTTATGGCCCGGTACCTTGTACAAGACAGTTAAGACAGTCAGAGATTGAATCACACTACGAACGAGAAACTGGCAATGTCATCAGTGAAACTTTTGAAAAGCGACAGATTGATCCAACTGCGTGTCCAGCAGTCATCGTATATGGACACGGTCCCTTTACTTGGGGGAAAACGGTAGAACAAGCAGTACAAAACAGTATCATTCTTGAGGAAGTGGCGGCGATGGCAATGGGGACTGAGCTATTGGCGCAGTCAATCAAGCCAATTGATTCCTATCTATTAGATAAACATTTTTATCGAAAACATGGAGCACAGGCTTATTATGGACAAGGATAGAGAAGAGGATCAAAAGAGTTTGCTTATCTTTAGTTGTTGGATAGAAATTTCATTTAAATAGACAAATGGAGACAACTACGAATCATCAGCTGCTTATTTGAAACGACGTATTTAAACCGTTTTCTCTTGCTATGATAAACGAAAAAACGGAAAGGAAATCAAATAAGAACCCATAAAAAAGCGACCACCTGAAAGAAATATCTTTTAGGTGGTCGCTTTTTTTAGAGGATATCAGCCGTGGCTAAAGTTCTTCACCGTTGGTGGCGATGACTCGCTGATACCAAGCAAAGGAATCTTTTTTCAAGCGTTGCAGACTTCCGTTGCCGGCATTGTCTTTATCGACGTAGATCATGCCGTAGCGTTTTTCCATTTCACCGCTGCCAAAACTGACGATATCAATGATTCCCCAAGGGGTATAACCTAAAACAGGTACACCATCTTCTATGATGGCTTTCTCCATTTGCTCGATATGCTGCCGTAAATAAGCGATGCGGTAGGGATCATGGATCGTGTTTTCTGCTGTTAATTGATCATAGGCACCAAAGCCGTTCTCTACAATAAAGAGCGGCAAGTCATAGCGCTGATAGATCGTATTTAAGACATAGCGAAGTCCTACGGGATCAATTGGCCATCCCCAATCCGTCGCGGTGATATAGGGATTACGGACGATTTTTGCGTGAGGGATATCGTCGGTCGGTTGGCCTTCGACGGTTTCTAATGTCGTGATTGTTCCTGACATATAATAGCTGAAACCAATATAATCAACAGTCCCTGCCTTTAGTAAAGCCTTCTCTTCCTCACTGATTTGGATTTTGATCCCTTTTTTCTGCCAGTAAGTTTGGGCATAGGTCGGAATCTTTCCTCTGACGTGGATGTCACTATAGAAGTAACGACGTTCATTGGCTTTGACCGAAGCCATCAAATCTTCTGGCGCACAGGAATAAGGATAGATAGGGACATAAGCCATCATACAGCCGATTTGAAAGTCTGGATTGATCTTCTTTCCTTCGATAACTGCCGCCGCACTAGCGATCAGTTCGTTGACCCCTGCTTGAAAGACTAATTCTTCTTTATTTTCCTCTTCAATGATCATGGCAGAGTTTGTCCAGACATGTAGTGGTTCCTGTCCGTCTGCTTGATTGTTGATTTCATTAAAAGTCATCCAGTAGGTGACTTTGTCTTTGTAGCGTTCAAAGACACATTTCGCAAATTTGACGAAGAGGGGAATCACAGCTTTATTGGCAAAGCCGCCGTAGGTTTCATAAATCGCATAAGGTATCTCAAAGTGAGACAATGTAATGACTGGCTCGATGCCGTTTTTTAATAGTTCGTCAAAAAGATCATCGTAGTAGCGCAGACCCGCTTCATTGGGCTCATCTTCTTCACCGGTTGGAAAAATACGGCTCCAGGAAATGGATGTGCGGAGACACTTTAAACCTAATTCTTTGAATAACTGAATATCTTCTTTGTAGCGGTGATAAAAATCGATCGCTTCATGATTTGGATAATAGAAACCCTCTTTGATTCCTTTCGTGATTTCACGAGGAATCCCATTTCCTCCGGCAGTCATCACATCAGCGATACTCATGCCGCGTCCGGCAACGTTCCAAGCCCCTTCTGCTTGATGGGCAGCAATCGCGCCACCCCATAGAAAATCTTTCGGCAGTTTGCTGCACATATTTCTTTCCTCCTAAAAGTTACGCTTCGATTTTTTGTGAACGGTTTGAAGCGATCACAAATGGTAAGTAGATCAATACGGAAATCGCCAGACAGACCACACCAACGATTGCGGCCACCGCATTTCCGCCTGTCCCTAGGAACAAGTTGATGATCCCCGGTGTGGTCCAAGGCACGCCGATTGCTGGTGTCGGCATGATCGGCCAAACCACGGTCACAAAATAACCCACTAAAATATTCGCCATTGGCGTCAAAATAAAGGGAATGATCATAATTGGGTTCAAGACGATCGGCAACCCAAAAATCATTGGTTCATTGATTTGGAAAATGCCGGGAACTAAGGACATCTTAGCGATTTCCCGTTGTTCCGGTCGTTTTGAAGCAATGAAAATCGCAATGATCAGACCTAACGTCATTCCCGTTCCGCCCATGTTGGCAAACATATCGTTCAATACACCCCATGTTTCTTTGTAAGGGACATCCCATAAGGAACCGCCTTGGTTGATGAAATCTAAGTTAGCCAAATCTTGTTCGGTAAAAATTGCAGAACGAACGGCATTCAGTGTATTTGGTCCGTGAATCCCGATGGAGAAGAGCAATGTTTGTAAGAAGGCTAAAATCAAGACCCCAACGACATTACCGCCTAAATCACGCAATGGGCTTTGGATCCCTTTGTAGATCAATTCATTGATGCCTTCTGGCGCAATCATTAATACCAAGAAATTGATCAATGCAGTAACTGCTACGACGATCACGATAGGAATCATACCAGAAAACGAGCGGGAGACTGCCGGTGGTACCATATCGGGCATCTTGATCTGCAATCGTTTGACTTTGAATAGTTTTGGCAAGAATTCTCCTACCAGACAAGCAACGATCATGGCCACGAATAAACCTTGGGCACCTAAATATTGAGTGGAAATAGCATTGACCCCATCAACAGCAAAAGAAGTTGGGTATAAGATCATAAACGCAGCGATACTGGTCAACCCAACTAATGTCGCATCAGCATCAAAGTGTTTTGCCAAAATCTGTGCGACTAAGTAAGCAATGAAGAGACTCATGATATTGATGGTTCCGTTGGCAACAGACGCCAATACTTGCTGGGCACTTTCTAGATTAGGAAAAATTTTTGAGAGTTGAAATAATTGCACGATAAAACTATCGTTTGAAAATAAGATGTTGTTGACCAAAATAACTAACGAAGAAGAAATCGTCAACGGGAAAATCAACATAAATGCGTCACGAATGGCTGCGACATGCCGCTGGTTATTCAATTTAGTAGCAATTGGAACCAAGGACCGGTCTAGTAGATCATTAAATTTTTGCATAACAGGAACACCTTTCTCTATTTGATGGCCTTATTATAGCGAATGGTTGTCGAAAAAAGTAAGCGCATTCGATTTTAGAACCATATTCTGTCAGGAAGAAATTTATTCCATGAAGGGAACAAGCGGTTACAAAAAAAACACAGAATACAACAGACGAGGGTAGGCTTGCCAAAAGGCTGCTTAAAAAATCGCCTTTTGGTGGTGCATTCTTCGGGGTCAGTTGTTTTCTGTGCTGGTTAATTCCTAGGACGTTGGCTCATCTTGTAAATAGCCGATCAGTGTTTCCACGATGGCGATGGCTGGGAGCTGGCTAGTTAAATCGAGAAAGATCTCTTTGCGCTCTTCTTTGACGGCATATTCGATGGAATAGTCGCACAAATGGGCGAGTGAGCTGTCTTTATTTTGAGTAATGCAATACTTTTGAGCAATGGCTTTATTGGCTAGTCCAGTAATGACTTCGATCAATTCTTTTGTTTCACCGGAAACACTCAAAAAGACCAGAACGTTTTTTTGATCGGCTCGCAAGAAACTACGGATCGGATACGTCAGTTCATCGATACTGATGCAGAAATAACCAATATTAGCGAGCTTGCGGGCGGCGTATTGCGCAATGGCACCGGATGCTCCCATCCCCATAAACAAAATACAATCTGCTTCTCGCAGCGTTTGCGCCATCTTCTTAATTTGGTATTCCACATCGGGATGAAAAATCGTCATATTCAATCCATGAATCCGTTCTTCAAGGGACAACTGTTTTTGATGTTCTTCATAATGGACTTTTTCCAAATGGGTCTTGATATAAAAGCGAAATTCAGGGAATGAATCGAATCCGACTTTTTGAACAAAACGAAAGACCGATGTGGAAGAAACGTGGGCATCATCTGCAATATCCCGTACCCGCATATAGGGGACTTTTTCTAAATTATTGACGATAAAACGATAAATCTCTTGTTCAACTGAAGACAATTTGTTTAAGTTCAAATGCTGAAAAACGGCCATAAATCTTCCTCGCTATCTCATCAGAGTATATGACGAGTATACCATGATTTAGCAAGTCAGTTGCCGATGAATCTGATAAACTGCGCCAATCAATCCAGCATCATTTTGCAATTTGGCAGGCAACACGGGAGCAATTGTTTTTCCCCGTAAATAGTTGATGGCAGCGTGTTGTGTTTCGACAGTTGTTAATGTCTGCTGCAGTCGTTCAAAGAAATATGGGTTGGCACTGATACCACCGCCAATCAAAATGGCTTCTGGATCGAAACAACTGATTAAATTGATCAGCCCGACGGACAAATCGGTTAGGAACTGTTGGGTCACTGCTTCTGCTAATGCTTCTCCCATCTGTGCCCGCTGAAAAATTTCTCGCGCATCTGTCGTCGCTTGAAATTCCGTTAGCTGACTGCCTTTTTGATTGTAGATTCGGACTAAGCCATCAACAACTGCGGCTTTACGATTGATGGAAACTTCCTCACTATTCCCTGTCTTAGGTAACGCGTCGATCACCATCCAGCCAAATTCCCCCGCCATACCATGGGCACCGCGATACACTTGATCGTTGATCACGATTCCTCCGCCAACGCCAGTTCCTAAGACAAGACAAAGATAGTTGGAGAAGGATTGGGCATTGCCGATCCATTTTTCTGCGATGGCGGCGGCATTGGCATCATTCTCGACAGAAACTGGCAAACCACAGCGTTCTTCTAATGTGGTTTTGAAATTTTCGCCATACAATGGTTTTATGGCGCCAGCGGTCAGCATCAAGCCGTCTTTTTGCACGATGCCCGGCGCACTGATGCCAATTCCTGTGATCGAGTAGCGGCTCTGCGCTTCTCTGATAATGGTCGTTAAATCTTGATAGAAAGACTGGGGATCGTAGTTTGTCGGGAGTATATTTTTTTCCAGAATGGCGCCTGTTTCATCAAGAACCCCATATTTGATTGTTGTGCCGCCAATATCAAATCCTACATACATCATTATTCCTACTTTCTTTTTTAATCAATCCATTCCTTTTCTGTATTGTAGCACTGCACTTATTGGAATATTTTTCTTTTTGACGGCAAGGAAAAGGGGGTGGCTTTACCGGGCTAAGGAACCTGTCAATCGATGATTTCGGCTTTTCCATCTTCGGCAAGCTGCTGCAGGTGGGATAACATCTGTTGAATCACTTCTTCGGGATGCCGTTCCCAAACCCCTAATTCTGCTACGACCTTTAAAGGAAAAGCCGAGCGGTAGGAACGGGTTGGATTGCCAGGGAAGCGCTTATCGGTCAAGTTTGGGTCATTTTCAAAGGTGCCGATTGGTTCAACTAAATAAATTCTTTCCTGTCCGTTTCCTTTGGCTAATTCGGCTCCCCATTTGGCAGCATCCAATGTTGCCGTGAAGTAAATGTAGTTGGAGATCCGTCCGGCTTCAAAGTTGGATTCTTTTTTTGGTTCCAGTAATTCGCCTATTTTCAGTGATGCTTTGGTGCCATGAAAAAAAGGTCCTCGGTCTAACGCCTCCATTGTGTTTTCCATGTCGTTCATCCTTTCTATTGGGCTTCGTTTTCTTTAGGATACAAGAATCTATTCCGTTTGCAAACTCCGCTGTTTGTGAGAAAAGTCGAAAATGTAAGAATTACCAGATTAATGTGGTAGTTAGATATTATTTACTCTTAGAGGAATATTCCCTAATATATAGTCAAGGAAGCGCTTCCTGGAGGTGATCAAATGGAATTAAGCAGAAGAGAAAAAGTGCTGTTGCAGTTGTTATTGGCACAAAAGGAATTTAAGCCGGCAGTTTTTTTCCAAGAAAAGCTCTATGTCTCTTTAAAGACCGTTTATACTGATCTGGCGAATTTGGAAGAAAAAATCAACACCTATGGATTGACCGTTTCACGCTTACCTAGAAAAGGGGTCAAGCTGGAAGGAAGCCCAGAGGCAAGGGAAAAGGCCTATCAGCTCATTGTTACGGAGAAGACAACTGTCGACGAATATTCGCCTGAATATCGGAAATTATTTCTTTTTGCCAATTATTTCTTTGCCAAAAAACCGATGCACTATCAAGAATTTGCAGATTACTTCTATGTGAGT
The DNA here is from genome assembly GCF_022711995.1 of Enterococcus sp. Lineage (GTDB taxonomy): Bacteria > Bacillota > Bacilli > Lactobacillales > Enterococcaceae > Enterococcus_D. The sequence goes on along the minus strand of NZ_JALAHI010000015.1, from coordinate 32,923 downwards.
TATCAATCGATCAAAAAAGATGTAGATGAGATTTTTACTTTTTGCCGTACAAAAAATGTTGACGTAGTGATGACTACAAAGGGGCTGAAGTTAGAAGCGGAAGAATCGGTTCAACAGGCAACCTTTAAATCTTTTCTGGAGAAGTACACTGATTCAGCAAGACTGGATCATGCGGCGATCCAATCCTTGTTTGAGCCAAAAATCGTTGCATTGACTGCAACATTGATCTCGGAGCTTTCATTGACCCTCGGGCGTCAGTTAAATAGTTATTTTGTTGAATCATTGACAGTTTCATTAGAAATTTTTCTTTCCCGTATTTGTTTAGGCATTCATTTGGAACAACAGGAAAATCTTGTTTTTGAAAAAATAAAGCAAATGAAGCTTTATATGGTGGGGGTTTCTTTTTCTGAGCGAATTGAAAAAGAGCTCGCCGTTTCTCTAGTAGATACCGACATCCAATATCTTTGTTCGTTGCTTTTGGCCCACGGGATTGAGCCGTATATGCAGATCACCGAAAAAAGAGAAGCCAATGTCATTCAGGTTACGGAAGAAATGATTGTCAAGATGTCTCGCTTATTGGATACAGATTTGACGCAAGATCATTTGTTGCTGCAGGCCTTACTTTCTCATATCGTCCCAATGATTCATCGTTTGCAAAATGGGATGCTGGTCAAAAATCCATTGTTGAAACTGATCAAGAAACAATACTCCACCATGTTCACATTGACCAAATATGCGATTGGTGCGTTAGAAAAAAGTTTTGCTTTATCCTTAACGGAAGATGAAGTCTCCTTTCTGACGATTCATTTTCAATTGGCATTTGAAAAAATCAAAGTCACCAAGCACGTACTGATTGTCTGTAATTATGGTTTGGCAACGTCGGAGCTGATTTTTAACCGCATCAAACAGACGATTTCCGCAACAACGGTTTTGGAGATCATCAGTAAGGAAAAGCTAGCAAGTACCTCCTTGGAATCGGTAGACCTTATTATCTCAACGGTTCCTTTAGAGGCAGTGTCGCCTCCGGTGCTCTATGTTTCGCCGCTACCGTCTACCGAAGAAATAGCGATGATTTCAGCCAATCTTTCAAATATCAATGAAAATGAAAAGAAGTTCCACTCTGCCAAATATCAGTCGTCAAAACTGTTACAAAAGTATTTAGATCCCGCATTTTTGTATATCAACCAACCCTTTGGCACAAAAAAAGAAGTTTTGGATTTTCTTGCCGAGAGTTATTTGAACCATCATTTAGTTACGACTGATTTTAAGCAATCACTTTATGCACGAGAGGAATTAGGCAGTACGGGATTAAAAACCGGGGTTGCGATCCCTCATGCGGATCCGCAAACGGTCAAAACAACTAAGCTAACATTTGTGACACTACCTAAAGCCATTAAATGGGGAGACACCGAAGTTCAATTAGTCGTTCTCTTGGCAATCGCTGAAGAAAATATGTCAGAAGCAAAAGAATTGATTGCGTCTATATACGATTTATTCAACTCTCCTGAAGAAATACGATGGGTGGTTAGCAGTAAAAGTCGAGAAGAGCTTTATCGTAAACTTGTAAAAGGAGGGAATCCGGATGTTTTTTGACCAACAGATTGCATTACTAAATAAACAGGTAAATTCTAAAGAAATGGCGTTTCAGATGCTGACGGATGAGTTTTTGAAGAATCAATGTGTGACGGAAGAATACTTTGAGAATGTGGTGAAAAGAGAAACGATTTTCCCCACTGGATTGATGATCAATGGGATCGGCGTAGCCATTCCCCATACGGACAGCCAGTATGTAAAAAAATCGCAAATCGGGTTTCTTTCCTTAGCGACTCCGTTGCCATTTATTGAAATGGGAACGAGTGATAAGGAGATTCCAGTTTCGCTGATTTTCATGTTGGCTTTGAAAGAGCCCCATGAACAATTGCAGATGCTGCAAAATTTGATTGAAATGTTTCAAAAGAAGGGTGTTTTAGAGAAATTAAAAGCTATCCAACAAGTGGAAGACTACTTTCATATTCTTCGACAGTATGGATTGCAATAAGGAGGGTATATCATGTTGAATGCGTTACAGTGGTTCGTTGATTTAGGATCAATCGTGGTACTGCCGATTCTGATCTTTATTTTTGGTCTTATTCTAGGAACAAAACCAAGCAAGTCCTTTACTTCGGCATTGACCGTCGGTGTTGGTTTTGTCGGTCTGAATCTTGTCATTGATTTGTTAAGTAACAGCTTAGGCCCTGCGGCCCAACAAATGGTTGAACGCTTTGGTTTGAACCTGACGACCATCGATGTCGGTTGGCCAGCGGCCGCTGCCATCTCTTACGGAACGATTTTAGGAAGTTTAGCGATTCCGATCGGTGTCATTTTGAATGTACTATTGATTATCGTGGGATTGACAAAAACATTGAATGTCGATATCTGGAATATCTGGCATGCGGCGTTCATTTCTTCATTGGTTTATGCTTTGACTGGCAACTTTGCGATGGGGATCGCTGCCACAGTCATCTATCTGATGATGATTCTTTTGATGGGGGATATTTTAGGCCCAATCATCAATAAGTTTTATGGTTTCCCAAATATCACTTTCCCTCATGGTACCGCGGCACCGGGATTTGTTTTTGCCCTACCAATGAACTGGTTATTTGACCGGATCCCTGGTTTGCGGGACTGGAAAGCTGACCCAGAATCGATCCAAAAACGTTTTGGCGTGTTTGGTGATTCAACAGTAATGGGCTTTATGATTGGTTTGATTATTGGGATTTTAGCTGGTTATGATGTGGCAGGCACGGGTCAATTAGCGGTGAAAACCGGAGCCGTGATGGTACTTATGCCAAAAATGGTGGCACTTTTAATGGAAGGGCTTACGCCAATCTCTGAATCTGCCAATGAATTTGTTAAGAAACGTTTCCCAGGACGCGAGCTTTATATCGGGATGGATGCAGCACTTTCTGTCGGTCATCCAGCTGTCTTGTCTTCGTCATTGTTACTTGTACCGATCACCATATTGTTAGCAGTTGTTTTACCAGGAAATACAACACTGCCTTTTGGTGACTTAGCAACGATTCCGTTTCTTGTTTGTTTAATGGCGGCTGTTTTTGGCGGAAACATTATCCGCACGGTAATTGCCGGCACCATCTATATGACCAGTATTTTGTATATCACTTCATGGGTGGCTCCCCTTGTAACTACTGCTGCCAAATCAGCGAACTTTGATTTACAAGGAAATTCAACGATCACTGCACTGGCAGAAGGTGGTCTATGGACAACTTGGCTTTATGTAGGCTTAACAAAAGTCTTGAGTTGGGGCGGACTAGCGATCATCGGAGCTATCGTCCTGATTGGTTTGATCTATGTCAATAAAGTGTTACCGAAAAAACAAAATGCCTAGGAGGAAGAATCATGAAAAAACTATTGATTATGTGTGGAACCGGAGTGGCTACTTCAACGATTGTGACAAATAAAGTCAAAGAATGGTTAAAAGAAAAAGGACTGACCAATGAAGTGAAGCTGTATCAGTCCAAAGTAGCTGATGAAATGAATAAAATCGATGATTACGACATTGTGATTAGTACAACGGTAGTTCCTGATTCCATCAAGGACAAAGTCATCATGGGTTTGCCACTATTGACGGGCATCGGCACGGAAGAAATGTATGGGGAAGTTGAAAAGAAAATCAGAGGATAAAGGAGACTTGTATCATGCTTGTTACAACAAAAGAAATGTTTGACCATGCGGAAAAATACAATTATGCCATTCCTGCTGCCAACTTTTTTGATCTGGATAGCGCCCGCACCTACGTTGAGACGGCTGCACAGTTGAAACGGCCGTTGATACTGGCTTTTGCTCAATCTCATATGGATATGCTGAGCTTGGAAGAAGCAGCCCTGATCGGCAAGTATTTAGCCGAAAAAAGTGCCTTCCCAGTGGCGTTGCATTTGGATCATGGGCAAGATGAGGCAGTCATCAAAGAAGCGATTCGCTTAGGATTCACTTCCGTTATGATCGATGCCTCAGAAGACCCTCTTGAAGAAAATATCCGACGTTCCAAAGCAATCGCTGATTATGCCCATCAATATGGCGTAGTGGTCGAAGCAGAAATCGGCCATGTCGGCTCTGGGGGCAGTCTGGAAGCAACAGGACTTTCTGATTCGATTTATACCGATTTCCATGAAGCAGTAAGATTTGCGGAACAAACAGCTGTCGATTCACTAGCTGTTTCAATTGGCACAGCTCACGGGCATTACCGAGGTACACCTAAGATCAACTTTGACGTATTGAAGGAGATCCACCAAGCGATTGCGATTCCGCTTGTCTTACATGGCGGTTCTTCTTCTGGTGATGGCAATCTTGAAAAATGCGCGCTAGGCGGGATTCGCAAAATCAACATCTTTACCGATTTTGTCACTGCTGCAATGACTAAGATTCAAGAGCAGCAGCCAGCGGACTATTTTGAACTAAAGAAAGCAGCGAATCAAGGAATGTCAGAAACGCTCGCCCATTACTATCACGTTTTTCATACAGGGATTCAGGAGGGAGCAGAACATGGCGCATAAACTAAGGACACCATTCTTTGTGGTTAATCCCAAAGCCTATTTATATGGAGAAGAATCACTCGCACTTGCCAAGGCTGCCGATCAGTTAGCGGATGAATATGATATCGACATTCTATTCACGGTACAGCATGCAGATGCCGCAACGATCAAACAAGCGACCAAGCATTTGTTTATTACGGTCCAACACATCGATGGGATGACAGTCGGACGGGGCATGGGCTACATTTTGCCTGAGTCTGTAGCGAATGTCGGTGTTTCGGCAACCTTTCTCAATCATGCCGAGCATCCCCTGACCTTGGAAGAACTTGCGAAGGCCATCAATCGAGCAAATGAACTCGGCTTAGTGACGATTGCTTGTGCCAACTCGCTGCAAGAAGCCAAAGCAGTAGCTGCTTTGCAGCCAGATATTATGGTTTGTGAGCCAACCGAATTGATCGGTACCGGTCAAACAAGTGATGTTTCTTATATGGAAGCAACCAATCAAGCGATTCGTGCCATCAACAAAGAAATCAAGATTTTACAAGCAGCAGGTATTTCAACAGCAGCTGATGTGGCTAAAGCCTTGCGATCAGGTGCTGACGGAACAGGGGGAACCAGCGGCATCGTCTGCGCGCCAGATCCGCAGCAAGTTTTAGCGGAAATGATTGCTAAAGTAGCGGAAATAAGAGAGGAGGGGATCGAAAGATGAAATTCGCGAAAGAACAATTAACGTTGACATCCAATGGCAATCGGGTGTCTTATCACAACATTACCCAAGAAGTGAAGGATTTTGTAGAAAGAAGCCAAATCAAAAATGGCATCTGTTTGGTTCAGTCTCCTCATACAACCTGTTCGGTGATTTTTGAAGAATTTATGCATGACACCGATTTTAATGGAGACGAATTTTTACAAGTGGACTTGAATCGGATTCTTGATAAGCTAGTACCAAGAGAACTTTCCGAAAATACGAATTATCGCTACCCGGGACCAAAACATTTGGAATTTCTCATGAGCTTGGATGATCCCAACTATCCAACAGATCCAGCAACGATTTTAAATGGCGATGCCCATATCCGTTCTTCCTTTTTCGGGGCAAGCGAAAGCTTTATCTTACACGAGGGGAAACTGGAAATCGGCTCTGTAGGGTACATTTATTTCGTGGACTTTGACCAAAACCGTGTAAGAAATCGGACCTGCCATCTGATGTTGATGGGAGAATAGAACAATCAATAGTGGCAAATGGCTAGTGCAGCTGTATTCTGTAAAGCTAAGGAAAACAGCGAACGCTTGAGCAAAAATGCGTTATAATCAAAGAGACAATGAAATTTACGGAGGGATCAAATTGATTATTCGCCCCATGCTAGCTAGTGATTGTTCAGCAATCGATCAAGGGTTTCTTGCACAACAATGGCCTAGCCGTCAAGCTACATTAGAGAGGTATCTTCAAGAACAGAGCCAGGGGCTGCGACAAGTCTTTGTTGCGGAAGACGGGGGACAGATTGCAGGTTATACGACATTGATCCCCCACGCAAAAGCCGGTCCCTTTAAGAACGATGGCTATCCGGAGATCACCGATCTAAATGTCTTTCAACATTTTCAGCGACAAGGAATCGGGGGAAAACTGCTTCAAGCTGCAGAAGCACAAGCCAAAACCTTTTCGTCTGTGATCACCATTGGTGTGGGGCTTCATTCTGGTTATGGTCCTGCACAGCGACTGTATCTAAAAAATGGGTACTTACCTGACGGCTCTGGGGTCTGGTTTGAAAATCAAATCTTGGCAATGGGCGCTTCTTGTTACAACAATGACGATCTTGTGCTCTATCTTTCTAAATCCTTTTGACAAGCAACTAGCGCACAGCATGCCCGTTTCATCCAGCAGCCCTAATCTGCGACTATGCTTTAGAAAATACAAAAAACGTCAAAGCTAGAAGAATACTAGCTTTGACGTTTTTTTTACAATTAAACAAGCTTTGATGCATCTCGGCCGTACTAGAAAGAATAGTATGACCAGCAAACTGATTCTATAAAACCAGCGTTCTTCCCGTTGCTTCGCGACAGAGCGCTGGTTATTCTCTAACTCATAGTTCAGAAAAATCAGAAGCATTTCTTGCAAGGTGTCAATCCTTTGCTTAGCGCTTCGGACAATGTTACGGAGAAATATGTCCCATTGCCGCATTTGTGGGTATGATATTTTGCCCCGGTTTTGGTGATCATGACATATTCTTCTGCTTGATTGCTTGTGTCTTGATTGGATTGGCTGGCTTGATTGGCTTGCTGTTCAGCAGCGGCTTGTCGTTCTTGTTCCGCTTTCGCCAGCTGCCGCTCTTGTTCTGCTATTGTTTGGCGGACAGCTTCAGCTCGCTGCGTTAATCCCTCATTTGCAGAAGGAAGCTGAGCGATTGCTGAAGTGGCAGCGGATAAGTTTGCTTCTGTTGGCTCTGCTTCTGCTTTTTCGACTGCTTTGACTGCCTGTGCTTGTAGCTTCTCGTGTGCTTCTTTTTCTGCGACTTTTGTTTGCAGCGTGGTTAGTCGGTCATCAAAGTTTGCTTTGTTGGCACTTGCTGCTACAAGTTTGGTTGCTGTCTCAAGATCTGTTCTGCTCAGACTTTGTTCCGCTTTTTCTAATGCACTGGCAATTTGAATATGATCCTGAAGGAGTGATAAGCGCTGGTCGTAGTCCTCGTATGTTTTACTAAGAGAGTGAACCAGCGTTGCCGCTTCATCATAATTTTTTTGCGTAGGGTCAGCCTCTGCTAACGCCAGCGCAGTTTCAACCTGTTTCGTCAGTTCTTTCTCTGCTTTTTCCGCTTCCAGATAAGCCACAAATTCTTTCGACGGCTTGATCAAAACCTCTTGTTCTTTTTTTTGATCCTTTAAGACGGCTTTTACCACAACATTTTGCTCGTTGTCATCTTGCAAGTGAACCGTATAGCGAAATGAACCATTGCTGTTTTTGACGGTTTCCCCATTGATAGTCAAGACTGCATCGGTGGTTGCTTCGCCTTCAATCGTCGCTTTTCCTGATCCATCTGTTTCTACTTCCGGTGAAATAACGGCTAAAGACAAACTGCTTGGAGATAAAATAGCGCCAGCAATAAATAGAATAACACTACCACCTAAAATATACCCTAATCGTTTCTTCGGTCGTCTCTTGACGACAGCGATAATCAACGAAATACCGCTTACAATTACCGCTATAAAACTAATTAAACTAATCCATATACCCATAAACACCCTAATTCCTTTCTCATTTTTTTGATTTTATTATAACATGGTTTATTCAAAAAAATATGAGAAGAATAAAACGAAAAGTGCAGATGATAACATTTTTTTGTACAAATAAATTTTTTTAGAAAAAATGGGATGCTGCCAGCGAGAAAACGGTTCCTTTTTCTTGGTAGTTTTTAATACAGATTTCAATAGTGTATTATTCTTGATAAATAAAAGAAAAATGCTATTATTAGGTTAGTCATTAATACAGATTTTGAAAAGAGGTAGTACAGTGAGTAAAAAAGGTTCTGAAATTATTGTTGAAAGTTTAGAAAATCATCATGTCCCTTACATTTTTGGGATTCCCGGTGCGAAAATCGATGGTGTTTTCGATACATTAGAAGATCACGGTCCCCAATTGATTTTGGCACGGCATGAACAAAATGCTGCGTTTATGGCACAAGCTATTGGACGCTTGACTGGAGAACCAGGAGTAGTCATTGCTACAAGCGGCCCAGGCGCCAGCAATTTAGCAACGGGGCTAGTGACTGCCACAGCGGAAGGCGATCCGGTCGTAGCATTGGCTGGGCAAGTGAAACGCTCTGATTTGTCTAAACTGACCCATCAAAGTATGAACAATGCTGCTCTCTTTACGCCGATAACCAAATACAGCACAGAGATCCAAGATCCAGAAACACTGTCTGAAAATATCGCCAACGCATTTCGAATCGCTAAAACTGCCAAAAAAGGTGCTAGTTTTCTTTCGATCCCGCAAGACGTAACGGATGGTCAAGTTGAAGGAAGTGCTATCAAACCCCTCTCTGCGCCAAAACTAGGTCAAGCGGATTCAGAGGATATTGAGGATCTCGTCGAACGAATCAAGGAAGCAAAACTACCGGTTTTATTAGTGGGCATGCGAGCTTCTGCTGAAAGAGAGACGGAGGCCATTCGTCATCTAGTAGCAAAAACCGGCTTGCCAGTCGTGGAAACTTTTCAAGGAGCAGGGATCATTTCTCGTGCTTTAGAAGATCATTTCTTTGGCCGTGTGGGCTTGTTCCGGAATCAGCCAGGAGACATGCTGTTAAAACGAAGTGATTTAGTGATCGCAGTAGGGTATGACCCAATTGAATATGAAGCCCGCAACTGGAATGCTGAAAAAGATGCGCGGATTATTGTGATCGATGAAGTACCGATGGAAATCGATCCCTACATGCAGCCTGAAGTGGAGCTGTTAGGCAGCATTGCCAAAATCATGGAGCAATTGACGGAAGCCATTGACCACTATACGCTATCTGGGGATGCTCAGAATTATTTAGCTACGTTGCAAGAAAAATTGACGGAAAAGCAAGTAGAGACCCGTGGGGCAGAACGGACCTTGCATCCGTTGGAAATCATCGATACATTGCAGCAAAAAGTCACAGATGAGATGACCGTTACCGTGGATGTCGGCAGCCACTATATTTGGATGGCGCGTCATTTCCGCAGTTATGAACCTCGTCATCTATTGTTTAGTAATGGCATGCAGACACTAGGTGTGGCATTGCCCTGGGGAATCGCTGCGGCATTGGTGCGGCCGAATACTCAAATCATTTCTGTATCTGGTGATGGGGGCTTCTTATTCTCTTCACAAGAATTAGAAACAGCCGTTCGTTTGAAACAAAACATCATCCATCTTATCTGGAATGATGGAACTTATAACATGGTGAAATTTCAAGAAGAAATGAAGTATGATCGTGCATCGGGTGTCAATTTTGGTCCAGTAGACTTTGTCAAATATGCGGAAGCCTTTGGAGCAAAGGGACTACGTGCCACAACAAAACAAGAATTGACGGCCGCCATCGAAGAAGGATTTGCAACTGATGGTCCAGTCGTCATTGATATTCCGGTGGATTATTCCGATAATGCCGAATTAGGCAAGACGATTTTACCGGACCAATTTTACTAAGAGTATTTATTTTACTAATTAAAGGAGCTTCATGATGAACGTGAAAAGCAAAAGTTATGTATATCAACACGGAACTTTAGGTGGATTGATGGAAGATTTGATGGATGGCACCGAAGAAATCGGCAAGATGCTGACCTATGGTGATACAGGAATCGGGACATTAGCTGGTTCCAATGGGGAGATCATTTTCTTGGAAGGCGTGATCTACCATGTCGATGAAACAGGACAGGTGAAGCAGTTGACTGGAAGTGAAACGACTCCTTATGCGGCAGTGGTTGATTTTGCCGCAACGGATCAGATTACTTTTGGCGCAGAAGCCACGGATGAAGAAGTCAAAGACAAACTATTAACAAGCATCAGCCCAAATCTGTTTGCGGCCATCAAGCTTCATGGGATGTTTGATACGATGCACGTGCGAGTAGCACCTAAACAAGAAAAACCTTACCCAAAATTCGTTGAGATCATTCAAAATCAACCTGAATTTACGGCGACAGAAATAGCAGGAACCATCGTCGGCTTCTTTACCCCAAAACTTTTCCACGGCGCTGCAGCTGCAGGTTTCCATCTGCACTTTATTAGTGACGATCATCAGTTTGCTGGCCATGTACTGGATTTTAGTTTAGTCAGCGGTGAAGCAGAAATAATGGAAGCAGCCGAGTTTCGGCAACATTTTCCCATAGAAAATGCTGAGTTCTTGCAACGGGAAATCGACGTGGAAAAAATTGCTCGGGATATCGAAGAAGCAGAATAAGGACAGCCATCTGTGATCCCTCGGTCCTCAACGGCCTAGTCTCAGTGAATCACACATATAAAAGCATCTGCAACGGAAAGCATGAACTAACAAGCCCGTACAGCGTGAAGACCCTCAGGCCTGAAACAGCTTGTTAGACATTGCTTAATCGGTTGCAGATGCTTTTTTAACTTGCGACAAGGGCAGAAGCCATTTTTTTCTCGTGTTCCAATAACCATTTTTTTCGTTCAATACCGCCGCCGTATCCACCTAATTGTCCGGCACTAGTGATGACGCGGTGGCAAGGAACCAAAATAGAAAGTTGATTTTTGCCATTTGCATTGGCGACAGCTCGCGAGGCATTTGGATTCCCGACTTTCGCTGCTAGTTGTTTATAAGAAAGTGTTTCCCCAACTTCAATTGCGAGCAATTGCGCCCAGGTTCGTTTTTGAAAGTCCGATCCGACCATTGCCAGGGGAATATCAAAGGTCATACGTTTGCCGTCAAAGTATTCAGCTAATTGATCTTGTAACTGGCTCATCACGTCTGTTCGCTGAGGAATGATCGCTGCATTCAATCGTTTTCGCAACGTTAAAATCTCGTTTTCTAGGCCCCGACGATCGACAAATTCCAACAAATAAAGTCTTTCCTGATCACTAATTGCCAACATAGACCCTAACGGTGTTTCCAACCAAGCCGACGAAAGGACCATGACCGTCTTATTATTTGAAGGCAATGTCCCCATGATTTTAGAAAACGCATCTCTAAATCCGTTTCCGGAATAAAAGCCGCTGTCCAACTGAGCTTGGATCAATGGTTCTCCTTCACGGATCTGTTTAAAGGCGATCCCTAATCTGCGAGCACGGGAATATTCAATAAAGGTCATGCCAAATTGTTTTTTGAATTGCCGACGAGCAGTATTCGGATGAATCGCTAAATGCTCAAAATCTTTATCGGTCCATTTCTTTTCTGGATTTTGTTCAATCGCCTCCACGAGCATTTTGACATCTGCTGATAAATTGCTGGGTGCGCTCAGTGGGTGACATCTTTTACAAGGACGATAGGAGGCTAGCAAAGCCTCTTGTGCATTGGCAAAAAATTCACAGTTTTTCTTTAATGGCTTTTTGGCTGGACAAGTGGGACGGCAAAAAACCCCAGTCGTTTTGACTCCCACATAAAAAATACCTTCGTAATGAGAGTTCTTTGCCACTAGCATTTCATAATACTCATCAATCTGTTTTGTATCACTAATCATGTTGGTTCCTCCCAACTTGGGCTAGTCTTTGACGAAAATCAGTTGCTGCTTGGAAATAAGAAGTAGGGCCATATGAAATTCGGCTGACCCCTAACCCGATCAACGTGTCGATGTCAGGGGATTGCTCGGTATACATCACATTGACCGGTAGTGGCGAGTGACGAACAAAATAATCGATCAAATCGGCATGGTTCAATCCAGGGATGAAAATGCCATTTGCTCCAGCTTCACTATAAGCCTGTGCCCGTTTTAACGCAAGGTTACAGGTTTCGATGGTTGGCTCACTGTATTTAAAAAAAACATCGGTCCGAGCATTGATAAATAGAGACTGGTGATTTTTTTGACAAAACTGGCGGATCGATGCGATTTTTTTTGCTTGCTCTTCTAAATCGATCAGCTCATAAGTAGCCGTATCGATGCGTTGATCTTCTATATTGATTCCCGCAACACCGATGTCCAAAAGAGTTTGGATCGTCGTTAACACATCTTCGCCATAGCCAGTTTCGATATCGACAGTGACAGGTACCTGGACTTCGCGGCAAATATTTTTTATTAGGAGAAAAAGCAGTTCTCGGGGGATTTTTTCGCCATCAGGATAACCGAAGGAATCGGCGATGGCATAACTGGAAGTGGCGATCGCAAGTTGTTCGCTTTCTTCAAGTAAACGAGCGGTAGCAACATTCCAGCAATTGACTAAAATCAGTGGTTTCTTTGGGTTGTGCATTGCAGCGAATGGTTCGGTGTAAATGGTCATCAGAATCTTCCTCTCTTTATTGTCTAAGGTGAGTGTAATGGAAACAGAAAAGGGCGATACCAATAAAATTAACACCAATCTTTCGATTCCCAGACACTTTTGAGGAATCAAGGAAAAAATCGGACCGGATCGCTAACAAATTAGCTGTTCAAAGAATCACTTGGCATCAAAAAAGCGCCAATTTTTTCATGTCATCCTCTAGTTTGGTTTTCCCAGAGAAAAATGGAACAAAAAATAGACTTGTCACAGCTGAAAAAGGGAATGTTTGAAATTAAGCAAGAATATTTTGTTATTAAATAGTTCTGAAAATACTTTTTAAGGTTATTATTTTCTTGGTAAACCAAGTGTTAAATAGCTTATTGTGATTGATGTGTTATTTTAAGAACGTAGTTTTTTATAGAATTGTTCTTTGATCAGCTTGACAAGCGATGAACCAGATGGTAGGCTAAACCTGTAAATACATAGTAGGATTCGTGACAGGTCAAGCTGGCAATGCCTAAAGAAAGTGCATTTTTCTTGCGCTCTCTTTAGGCATTTTTTTATCGAATTCTTCACAAGGGAGGAACGAAATGAATAATCGTGAATTGGCAAAAGAAATTCTGAAGCTAGTAGGAGGAGAAAAAAATATTACGCATCTTACCAATTGTGTGACGAGACTACGTTTCCAGTTGAAAGATGAAAAAAAAGTAAATGTAACACAACTGAATCAATTAGATGGGGTCTTAGGAACACAATTCCAAGGTGGACAATTTCAAGTGATTCTAGGAGGAAAAGTTGTTAATGTAGCAAGTGAGTTGAACGAAATTGCTTCTTTCGGCAATGAGGATAGCACCAACCCAGAGGATAATTCGGGTCCTGTAACGAAGATGTTGAATACGCTGTCAGCAATTTTGACACCAGCGTTGCCGCCTGTCATCGCCGGTGGTCTATTAAAAGGGTTCATCTTCATGTTCTTGAATTTTGGTTGGGCACAAGATGGTACGGATTCCATTATTTTCCTAAATGGCCTATCCGATGCCATGTTTTACTTCTTCCCATTCTTATTAGCAGTTAGTTCAGCGAAGAAATTTAAGACCAATGAATATTTAGCGTTGACGCTTGCGGGATTGATGATGTACCCATTTGCAATCGCTGACGGACAGCAATTTATGAAATTATTCGGCATTCTCCCGATTGCTGTAGTGGACTACAGTTCTTCCGTCTTACCGATCATTTTTTCTGTTTGGCTGTTAAAGTATGTTAAGCGCTTTTTTGATCAACGAATCCCTGAAATGGTCAATATGGTCTTTTCGCCACTGTTCGCACTACTTATTACGGCACCGATCGCAATGAGCGTTTTAGCGCCATTAGGCTATTACATCGGGGAATATGTGGCACTAGGAATCAAATGGATGATTGATTTTTCACCATGGTTAGCCGGATTGATCGTTGGTGGCTCCCGGCCAATTTTAGTGCTTGGTGGGATGCACCATGCCATGAATCCAATCGTGCAACAGGAACTCTCCAGCTTTGGGGCTTCCCAGCTGACTGCCATGATGTTGATGAGTACATTGGCACAGGCTACTGCACCAGTGATTGTTTACTTTAAAGCAAAAGAGATGAAGGAAAAACAAATCGCACTTTCTGCCGTGATCCCTGGCTATATCGGTATTACAGAGCCTTCGATTTATGGGGTATTGGTTAAGTATAAAGGAGCAATGATCGCGACCTGTATCGGTGGTGGTCTAGGAGCTGCGGTAAGTACCGTATTTGGTGGCCAAAGTTATGGCTTCGTCATGCCCGGCCTATTATCATTGCCAGCATTTTTTGGCGACGGATTCTTTGGTATTCTATTAGGGATGCTTGTGGCCATCGTTTCAACAGCGATTTTGACATTTGTCTTATTAGACCGTTTTTCACCAAAAGAGCCTGTAGAAGAAAAAACGGAAACCGGCGAGCAAGAAGTAGTTGGTGACTATGTGGTTGCCTCACCAGTCGTTGGAAACCAACTGTCACTGGACACGATTCAAGACGATACGTTCTCTAAAGAGATTTTAGGTAAAACTGCCGCGATCGCATCCAGTGATGGCAAGATCTATGCCCCTTTTGATGGAGAAGTAAAAGCGGTTTTCCCAACAAAACACGCGATTGGGATCGAATCAGATAACGGCGTCGAATTGCTGATTCACGTTGGTTTAGATACCGTCACGTTAGAAGGCACCGGTTTTGACTTGAAAGCCAAACAAGGGATGACCATCAAAAAAGGAGATGAATTGTTGGCTTTTGATCAGTCATATATTCAATCTAAGAACTTGAATGACACGGTCATCGTAGTTGTTACGAATTCAGAGAAATACAAAACCATTGACAAAAAAACTCAGGAAGCAATGGATCTTCAGAAAGGTCTATTTACTATCACTAATTAATAGAAAGGAAGAAAAAAGATGAGACTAATTATTACAGAAGACTACAATGAAATGAGCGAGGTTGCTACACAACACCTTTTAGGCGCTATGCATTCACAGTATCGAACAAATATCTCGATCACTGCCGGTTCAACACCAAAAGGAGTTTATGAAATTTTGGTTCCGCTAGTCAAAAACAAAAAATATTTTGACCATGTTCACTTTTATAACTTTGATGAGATCGCATTTAAAGGGGAAGAAGACCGTTATGGCGTAACGATGACGAACTTGCATAACATGTTTTTCGGACCTGCGGAAATTGCTCGTGAGCAAATCCATGTGCTGGATTGGACCAACTATGAAACACAAGACGAACGAATCAAAGCAGATGGCGGATTGGATATGGTGCTACTAGGTGTGGGTGCCGATGGACATTTCTGCGGGAATTTGCCGAATACAACGAAATTTGGCGATTTGACCAGCCGTGTGAATGATGATGCTACTCCTGAGATGGCAGATGTCTTGTTAAGTGAAGTTGGCGGCGTTAAAGAAAAACAACCAGATTTTTATGTTACAATGGGACCGAAAAGCATCATGCAAGTGAAAAAATTAGTGATGATCGCAAATGGCAAGAAAAAAGCTGGCATCGTCAAACAATTAGTCGAAGGTATCGTGACTGAGGATGTTCCTGCAACACTGCTGACAACTCATCCAGATATGACATTGATTGTCGATAAAGAGGCTGCATCATTACTGTAAACAGGTGATAATAGGAGGATTCTTGATGCATATAAAACAAAGACTGAATAATAATGTTGTTTTGGTTGAAGATGACTCCAAACAGCCAATGATCGTCATGGGAAAAGGGATAGGCTACAAAGCCTATCCCGGTCATGTGGTGGACCCATCATTAGTCGAACGAACATTTGTCTTAAAAAATGAAATGAAAAGTGAAATCGATCGCGTGAAAGCGCTTTTTAAAGAGATCCCGATCGAGTACATACTAGTAAGTGAGACCATTATTGATCAAGCTGAGAAAAAAATGAAAGCGGAGTTTGGATTAAGTATGCTGGTTTCGCTGGCGGATCATATTTGTTCAGCTGTTCATCGCAAACAAAAAGAGATCGTGATGGCAAGCCCGTTGCATTGGGATATCAAACAACTCTATCCAACTGAAGCGAAATTGGGCGAGGAAGCTCTTGCGATCATTCACGCCACATTGGGAATCGAACTTGATGAAACAGAATCAACCGCGATCGCCATGCATTTTCTCAGCAGTGGCAACAACTATGAATCCATTCAGCAAGCCATGAACTTTACCAAGATCATTCGTGATATCCTTGCGATCATCCAATACCATTTCCAATTTGAGATCAATCAAAATTCACTGACTTTCTCTCGTTTAGTCTCCCATCTACAGTATTTCTTGATGCGTCAGGTTAAAGGAATCAAAGTGATGAACATGAGTGACGAGATGATTCGTTTAGTGATCCAACAATATCAGTCTTCGTTTCAATGCGCGGAGAAAATCATGAATTACTTAGATAAAACCCACCAGGTAAAGCCAACTTTGGAAGAAGAAGTTTACCTAACAATGCACATAGAACGGATCCATCAAGTCAAAGAAGACCATGAAGTAGAAACAAGCGAATAAAATCAAAGATAATTTTTATCTAAATGGTCCAGTGGCGATACTTGAGCGCCGATAACAATGCAATCATTCAAGCAAATCATTCCTGTTTCACGGAATTCCTGCTTAGGAATCAATTTATTCCCCCCTCTTACGATAACTCTTTTTACTTACAAAGGGTTATCGTAAGAGGTTTTTTAGTACCCAGAAACTGCAAAGCAGATTGTTTTACAACTTACAAAAAGTAAGTTATTATTATCTCGAATTCGAAATAAATCGAAGGCGGTGAGGAAATGGATCATCAAGAAGAAGCATTGAAAGCTTATATTGGGTTATTACGCAGCAGCAGTCACTTAGAGCAGGTGGCGAAACAAGATGTCCGCTGTTATGGCTTGAATCTGACGGAGTTTTCCGTTCTGGAACTGCTTTATCATAAAGGCACACATACCACCCAAGCCATCAAAGAAAAAATACTGATTGCCAGCAGCAGCACGACGTATGTCATCGATCAACTCGTAAAAAAAAGTTGCGTTCATCGCGAAACCAGTCAAAAGGATCAGCGAATCACCTACGTCAGTCTGACAGATAAAGGGGCAGAATTGATGGATCAGATCTTTCCTACCCATGCAAAAAAAATTGCGGCAAGTTTTGCCTCGCTTACTATCGAAGAGTTACAAACATTAAAATCATTGTTACGAAAAATAACTTACAACGAGAAATGAGGAAGAAAAAATGAGAAAACAAGACCAATTATTAGGTGTCCACCATGTGACAGCCATGACCAGTGATGTCGAAAGAAACTATCACTTCTTTACAGAGATTTTAGGGATGCGTTTAGTGAAGAAAACCGTCAATCAAGATGATATTTATACCTACCACACGTATTTTGCAGATGACCTAGGTTCCCCAGGAACCACGATGACATTCTTTGACTTCCCAAATACCGATCGAGGCAGCAAAGGAACAAATGCAATTACCCGTACAGGATTTCGCGTGCCCTCCGATGCTGCATTAGACTATTATAAAAAGCGTTTTGAAACATTTGATGTGAAACATCAAGCGATCACAACAGAATTTGGTAAAAAAGTGTTGCGCTTCTGGGATTTTGATCAGCAGTCTTACCAATTGATTTCTGATGAACACAATCAAGGCGTCAAAGCAGGTATTCCATGGAAACAAGGGCCAGTTCCGGAAGAATTCGCCATTTATGGTTTAGGTCCAGTCGAAATCTCCGTTTCCTATTTTGCCGATTTCAAAGGATTATTGGAAAATGTCTTTGGATTTAAAGCCATCGCTCAAGAAGGCAGTCGCACGCTATTAGAAGTTGGCGAGGGGGGCAATGGAGCAGAAATCGTCTTAGTCGAAGATACCACAAGCCCACAAGCACAACAAGGAGACGGGGAAGTGCATCATGTCGCCTTTCGTTTAGCGGATCGCCAGTCATTAGCTGTCTGGCAAGAAGTTTTTGAAAATTTGGGTCTTGCGAATTCCGGCTATGTGGACCGCTACTACTTTGAATCACTGTATGTACGTGTCGGACATATTCTTTTTGAATTAGCGACAGATGAACCTGGCTTCATGGGTGACGAGCCTTACGAAACTTTGGGGGAAAAATTATCGCTGGCGCCGTTTTTGGAAGACCGCCGGGCAATGATCGAAAAAGCAATCAAGCCATTTGATACCACTCGCAGCCATAGTTAAGGAGGTAAAAACGATGCAACCCATTCAACAAATCCACCATATATCCGCAATCGTCGGTGACCCGCAAGTAAATGTAGACTTCTACCGCGAAGTATTAGGCTTGCGTTTAGTCAAACAAACCGTCAACTTTGATGATCCATATACGTATCATCTCTATTACAGCAATCCGTCCATTGAAAATGGCACCATCATTACCTTTTTCCCATGGATCAATGCGCATCCTGGCCGTGTCGGTAGCGGACAGGTGGGCACGATTGCCTTTCGCATTCCTAAAGGCAGCAGCGACTATTGGAAACAACATTTGGCCCAACATCAAGTCTCTGTCTATGAAAGTCAGCTTTTTGGGCAACCAACATTGGAGCTTCAAGATCCTCATGAACTGTCTTTAGCGTTAGTGGAAGGGGAAGCAGCGGAAACCAATGCGATTCTTGGGTTCCATGGAGCGGTCTTACTCTCTGCTAAGCCAGAGGAAACATTTAAGACGTTGACCCAGGATCTGGGGCTGCAAGTGGTAGCGGAGACAGAGTCAAACCGCCGATTAGTGACTGCTGGACCAGTGAAACACGAGATTCTCCTACCAACAGAGCCAATGAAACCTGGTCGTTGGGGTGTAGGTACCGTCCATCATATTGCCTGGTCGGTCCCCAATGAGGAAAGCCAAATCAACTGGCAAGATGATCTTTATACAAAAGGGTATGGTGTTACAGAAATCAAAGATCGTAACTATTTCAAAGCCGTCTATTTTAAAGAGCCTGGTACGATTCTTTTTGAGATTGCCACGGAAACGCCGGGATTTCTCATCGATGAACCATTGGAAACCCTTGGGAAAGCCCTCAAATTGCCCCCTCAATTTGAAGAGCGCCGCGGAGAAATCACGGCTCATTTACCAAAATTGACTGTTTAGTTTACAAGCAGGAAGTTCTTAAGTAAAAACAGAAAAGGATAGAGGTGCTTTATGATTCATTTGGATCCCCAAAGTCTGACGCAAAGAGAAAATTATAAGTTATTGATTGGCTCGATCATCCCGCGACCAGTTGCCGTCGTAACGACACGGTCGGCTGAGGGAACACTAAATATTGCCCCTTTTAGTTTCTTTTCGATCGTCAGTTCAGAACCCGCCATCGTTTCGATCGCTGTTCAGCGAAAAAAGGGCGGGATGAAAGATACAGCTCATAACTTATTAACAACCAAGGAAGCGGTGATCCATATCTTGGATCGTAGCAATGTGGCGGCAGCCAATCAGGCAGCGGCACTGTTACCGGCAGAACAAAGCGAATTAACCGTCGCAAATTTTACGCCCGTCCCTTCTCAAACGATAGGCGTACCCGGATTGCAAGAGGCGAAAATTCGTTTTGAAACCACCCTTTATCAACACATACCGATTATCGAAGAAGAGACCAAAGTAGATCTGCTCTTACTTAAAATCACGGGATATCAGATTAATGAAGAGGTCTATGAAGAAGGAAAAATCAATCCCAAAAAATTGGCGGCAGTTAGCCGATTGGCGGGAAATTCGTATGCTGAGATCGGCGAGATCTTCGATTTGGCACGACCAAAGGAGAAGGAGGACAAATGAACTTTATCTTTCACCAAGGAAAACCGGAGGCTCCGGTACTCATCTTATTACACGGCACCGGTGGCGATGAACGCTCTTTGCTGGAGTTAGGTCACGACCTAGATCCCCAGGCATCATTGCTGGGTATTCGCGGCAATGTCTTAGAGAATGGTATGCCCCGCTATTTCAAACGATTAGCAGAAGGCATCTATGACGAAGAAGATTTAATGATTCGGGGGCAAGAACTGGCAGCATTCATTCAAGAAGTCGCTAATGAAAAAGGTTTCTCAATCGAACAAGTTGTCTTGGTTGGTTACTCTAATGGAGCCAATATTGCGCTCCACCTATTGCTGGAATTCAGTGCTCTTTTTCAAAGAGCGATTTTGTACCATCCAATGTATCCAATATCGAAATTACCCAATCACCTACTGGCACAAACAAACGTATTTATGAGTTTTGGTCTGAAGGACCCTATCGTCTCTGTGGAAGACAGCAAATATGTGCAAAGGATTCTTGAGTCTCGGGGTGCACAAATAGAATATGTTTGGACCCCAAGTCATCAATTAACCTATCAAGAAGTTGTGAAATCACAGGCGTGGTTGAAACAGATAGTGGGGAAATGAGGAAAAACAAAAGTAAGAAGATTATTGGTTGTCTATTGCATACAGAGCAATTGTGGTACCAATTACCCGCTTACTTTTGTTTAACCTCTTTTTTTGTGAAAAAAATGAAGGTTTTTATCTTATGGGTGCGTTGCTTCTGCTGGCAGAAGCATCTTCTCTAGTGTCTGCCAAAAGAGCCTATGCAATGGAAAAAGAAGGCTGTTTTTTCATGTTGGAATATGTTAGTATCAGTGAATAAAGCGATTTCACAATGTTCAATAGGAGGAGTGACATGAGCAAAATTATCCAATACTTGGACAACCAAAGCGATATAAAACTATTATCACATGCGAACCTAAAAAAAGAGGACATTCGTACAACAGATTTGCTCTTTCTGATGAGAGGAAAAGCCAGTTTAACGATTGATGGAAAAGGCTACGCCATGAAGGCCGATGATTTTGTAGTCGTTAACAAACATGAAAATTATGAACTTCTGGCAGAAAAAGAAAGTCTGCTTTTTTCTTTTTCCATCTCTTCCTTTTTGT
Source organism: Enterococcus sp. (assembly GCF_022711995.1). Classification (GTDB taxonomy): domain Bacteria; phylum Bacillota; class Bacilli; order Lactobacillales; family Enterococcaceae; genus Enterococcus_D. The sequence goes on along the minus strand of NZ_JALAHI010000015.1, from coordinate 12,083 downwards.
TATCACAAGCATTAGAAGTTGAACGGATCAGCTTTTATTGTAATTCCATCGAGAATCCCAATAAGAATTATGCCTCATTGCGACAATTAGTGAGCGAGATCATTGATTTGCTGATTTATGAGAATGACAAAACCAATTTTCTACAAATGAGTAAAGTTTATCAGCTTTTAAATGAATTAAGCAGTTTATTTTTGGAACAAACGATGGAAACCTTTGAAGAAGATCAACGAATACAAAAGATTACCAGAACGATCAAGGAAAGATATTATGAGAATCTGACATTAACCGAGATGTCTGAGTTGGTACATATGGATATTGCTTATTTTTCTAAGTTTTTCAAAAAAAATATGGCTAGAAATTTTAAAGATTATTTGAGTGATGTTCGTATGCAGCATGCTATGCAAGACTTGATAGAAACAGAAAAACCAATCACGCAAATTGCGATCGATAATGGTTTTTTTAGTGTGAACGGCTTTAATAAGAAGTTTAAAGAATTATATCAGAGCACGCCCTCTAGTTATCGAAAGAAATACCAGACTCGTAAAGCAGTCTCCCCTTATACATTCGATGATGAGATAAAGCAGTCTTTCCAGCAATATAAAGAAGAAAAACTAGAGGTGAGTTCTGGGCATAAATCCTATTATCGATTTGAGATAAATAGAGCAGAGAAAATGCCTATCCGCGAAACATGGGGCAAGATTTTGAATATCGGGGCAGCCGAAATCGTCTTGAACAATAGTCTGCGGCAGCAGCTTTCTATGTTACAGCAGAATTTGACATTTAAGTACGGCAGGATCTGGGGGATCTTTTCAGCTAAACTCTTGGGAGAAACCTTTGATCAGTATGATATGATCGATGAGATTATTGATTCTCTGATCCATCTTGGATTAACTCCATGGTTAGCTCTAAATAAAATCTGTCATTCATTTAAAGAAAGTGAGTACCCAAAAGAAAAATGGCAAGCCATGATCCAGCAGTTTTGTTTACATTTGTTAAACCGCTATGGGACGCAGACGGTTTCCAAGTGGAAAATAGAAATTGTTGCCAATGCGCCAGAAGATCACGATTCCGTTTCTCGCTATTGCTCTTTTTATCAAATGACCTACGCGATTTGTAAACAACTATTACCAAATATTTCAATCGGGGGTGGTACATTTGTGATGACCAACCGTTTGGAAGTTCGTTCTTTTATCAACGAAGAACTTTCTGATTGCACCTTTGATTTCTATTCTTTTGCATTATTCCCTTACTCCAATCGGCTTGTGAGAGAGAAACGAAACTATCAACGGGTAACAGATCCCGATTTTTTAAAGAATCAAGTCCAAGCATTAAAGCAGATCGATACCAATAAGCCTATCTATATATCTGAATGGAGCAATACAGTTTCCAGAAGCAATCTACTAAATGATAGCCTTTATAAAGGCGCATTTATTATAAAAAGTCTGATCGATCTATTTGATCAAGTTGATGGGCTAGGTTATTGGCTCTCGACTGATTTAGTGCAAAAAGGGCATTATCAAGGGTTATTGACCGGTGGGAATGGTCTTTTGAGTAAAAATGGACTTTTCAAACCAGCCATGCATGCAATGAAATTATTCGATCAGTTGCATGGGGCTTACTTTCAGTGTAAAGATGAAAAACACTTGGTGTGTTCTTCCGAAGAAAATGAGTATTTCATATTGGGGCATCATTACACACACCCTAATAGCCTATATTATTTGAAAGATGAGTCTAACTTGAAAGTGACCGAAATCAGTCAATTTTTTGAAGAGGTTGAGCATGAGGAAGAGATTGTCTTATCGAACATATCCAATGGGACTTATGAATTAAGAATATTCTCTTGTTTAAAGGATCATGGTGATCTGTTCAATCAGTGGTCTAAGTTAAACTTTCTACAAGAATTAAGAGACTCTGACATCAAATATTTAGAAGCAAAAAGCACTCATCTTCAAACACTAGAAGTCGTTGAAGTAAGACAAAACCGGCTAGTGATCAATAAAAAGCTCGTCACCAATGAATTTTATGTGATAAATATCAAAAAAAGACGGTAAAAGCCACCTGAGAGGAAAAGACAAAAACGATACGATCGTTTTTGTCTTTTTTTGTTTATAGAAAAAAACAAAACAAAAATCGCAATGAGGCATCACAAAAATCTGAGAGCTGGAAAAAAGAAAGCGTTTTATACTTCGAGTATAGAAAGAAGTTGAGGTGAGATCATGAAACTAGGGATAGTCAGTGCGATTTTTGATCAGAGTAATTTTGAAGAAATGATTGATATCGTAGCAGAAAATGGATTGGATTGTGTGGAGGTTGCTTGTTGGCCGGTGGAAAAAGCAACCCGTAGATATGCGGGGGTCTCCCATATAGATGTCACAAACCTAAATGAGCAAACAGCCCAAAAAATTACCGATTACGCGGCAAGTAAAAATGTTGAGATCTCAGCACTTGCCTATTATCCAAATCCACTAGACGAGGATTTGCAAAAACGTCAAGCAGCGATCGATCATTTGTATCGATTGATCGATGCAGCAGACTTGATGGGGATCCATTTGGTAACTACTTTTATTGGCAGAATGCAAACAAAATCCTTATCAGAGAATTTGACTGAGATGGTGCGTGTCTGGAAACCAATCCTTAAATACGCAGAAGAGAAAAACGTGAGAATCGCCATTGAAAATTGTCCGATGCTTTTTACTGAAGATGAATGGCCAGGTGGACAAAATCTGATGACGACACCTGCTATTTGGCGGGAAGTCTTCAAACGATTGGACAGTCCGATGCTTGGACTAAACTATGATCCTTCGCATTTTGTCTGGCAGCAAATCGACTATATCGCCCCTTTATATGAATTTAAAGATAAACTTTTCCATGTTCATTACAAAGACATCAAGCTATATGCCGAAAAATTGAAAGATGTCGGTGTGATGGCTACACCCCTTAACTACATGAGTCCTAAGCTGCCCGGGCTAGGAGATGTAAACTGGGCAAGCTATGTATCTGCATTAACCGATATCGGCTTTGACGGCTATTCATGTATTGAAATCGAAGATAAAGCATTCGAAAAAAATTATGAGGACGTCAAGAAATCAGTCACACTGAGTACGAAGTATTTAAGGAATTTCGTTTTATAGAGGAGGAAAAAGATGTTTGCGATGCGCATGAAGTTGAACCAACAGATCATCAAAAAAGAGTCTATCCAGCCGATTTACATCAATGGAAAAAATAAAGGGATGCGCTTTGATGTTCAATTAGCCTACTACAGAGGACATTATCTTTCGGACATTGAGTTGCTGGAAGTCCATATTGATGGCAAGAAAGTTTCTGATGAAGCAGTTACGTTCCAATTAAACGGCAAAGAACTTCCTTTATATAAATTGAAGTACGCAGTCACAGAATTTTGGCGTCAAGTTGACTTGGCAACGATTCAGGTTCTTTGTCCGGAAGGAATCAGCGGTTCCCATGACATCGAGCTGAAACTGATGCTCCGAATCCCTTATATGCAGATTGGACCGGGACATGACTTTATGCCGTTAGATTCGGGTGACAAAGTAACGATCAAACTAGAAGGAGAAGAAGATGAGTGAAATAAATTTAGGTGTGACGCTCTTTTGCTATGGAACGGAATATGCTCGTTACGAGTATGATTTCGCTGAATGTGTCAAGCAAGCAGCGCTAGCCGGCGCAACGGGATATGAAATCGTTGGAACGCAAATGCTGCCGGATTATCCCAATGTCAGTGATGAATTTCTGGGATTAATCCAATCATTAAAAGCAGAGTATGGCATTGGGCCGGTTGGCTACGGAGCGAATAATGACAAAGGAATGATGCATGACCGTAATCTGACGGATGATGAGATGTTAGCAGATACCATCATAGATTTAAAAACAGCTCATCAGCTAGGCTGCAAGGTGATGCGAGCTCAGTATATGTTATCCCCACAAGCCTTTGAACGCTTGGCGCCTTATGCTGAATTATACGATATTCGGGTGGGAATCGAAATTCACAATCCGGAATCACCATTGTCACCGTTAATGAAAGAATATTTAGCAGTAATCAAAAAGACCAAGTCGCAACATCTTGGGTTTATCCCGGATTTTGGTTGTTTTGCCATTGCCCCCAATCAAGCACAGTGGATAAAAGCGTTGGAAGCAGGGGTCAGCGAAGAACATCTGCAGCAAGCAGCTAAGATGCGCTATGACGGGGTTCCGTTGAAAGAAGCACAGGCTAATTTAGTGGCTCAAGGGGCGCATCCAGCCATTCAGACAGTCTTACAAGGAATGTATGGTTTTGTCCAATTTAAACCTAAAGCCGAGTTGCCTCGCCTGTTAAACGAGCTGGAAGAAATTTTGCCGTACAGCTTTGAGTTACACGGGAAATTCCATTATCTAGGTGAGGATCTGGTTGAACCAAGTATCCCCTATAAAGAGATTTTAGCGGTCGTTCAAGATTCTGATTTTTCAGGCTATTTGATTTGTGAATACGAAGATGAGCTTTATTGTGGCGGTACAGAATTTACCAAACGACAACTACAAATGGTCAAACAACTGATAAAAAGTTGAGTTGAGACGGGGACTTGCCATGAAAATAACAAAAGAACGAATCCACGCGTTTTATGAAGGTTTTTTTAACCAGCGGCAATTTGAGTGGGCCTACGCGTTGATTGCTGAGGACTACATTCAGCACAATCCTGGCGTTGGACAAGGGAGAGTAGGATTTATCCAAGCATTTGAACAAAAATTCCACTCGGAGGAATTTTTTCATCTCGAAGTTGATCAAATCGTTTTAGACAAAGATTTTGCAGCTGTTTTTCTCAGAAGTGTTGACGAAAAGCAGCAAGTGAAATGCCACGTAGTAGATTTATTCCGAATTTCTCAGAATCAATTTGTGGAGCATTGGGATTATTTTGACAGGAGGGAAACAAGATGAACAAAAAGCTGCAGATAGGAATCATTGGCTTTGGTTTTATGGGACAAACCCACGCGGAAACGATCTCAAAACTAGAATACGCCGAATTAGTTGCAGTCTGTGATACGAACGAGAACCAATTTGAAGGTGTTCCAAAGGAAATTAAGACATTTAAACGGGCAGAAGATCTCTTGGCAGAATCAGCTGTCAACACAGTGATTATTGCCGTACCAAATCAACTGCACTTAGAAATGGTCTTGAAAGCAGCCAAAGCGAAGAAAGATATCATCTGCGAAAAACCACTTGCTTTGAATACAGCAGAAGTGAAGAAAATGATTGAAGTAACGACAGCCGAGAATGTCCGGTTCACTGTACACCAACAAAGAAGGTGGGACCATGACTATCGAGTAGCAAAAACAATCTATGACCAAGAATTGCTAGGGAAACCGTATACGATCAAAAGCGCCCTCTATGGCTTTAATGGCAATATGCATGATTGGCATGTCTATCCTGAGATGGGGGGCGGCATGCTCTATGATTGGGGGGTTCATTTGATTGATCAGCTTCTTTGGATGATTCCTCATAAGTTAAAAACTATTTATGCAGATGTTCGTAATGTGATCAACGATCAAGTGGATGACTATTTTAATCTGCAGCTTTATTTCGAAAATGGTGTCAATGCTCAAATCGAATTAGGCACTTATTTTTTGAATAGTTCTGAAAACTGGTTTGAACGCCACTGGTTTATTGGTGGAAATGAAGGAAGTGCAAAAATTGATGGGTTCAATCCTCAAGGGGAAATCACCCGAACTTCTGCATTGTTGAGTAATGTCCCTGGAAAAATCACTATGACTCATGCAGGGCCTACTCGTAGTTTTGGACCAGCACCGGAAGGCAGAATCTTAACAGAGGCGTTGCCTGAAGTGACGACCAATCATCAAATGTTTTTTGATAATTATTATGCCTATACGCAAGGGAAAGAAGAATTGATTGTTAAACCTGCAGAAATTTTACGCTTAATGGGCGTTGTCGAGACGATTCGTGTTTCGGCTAAGTACCATCAAAGTATGAATTTTGAATAAAATTGAAAAAATCAAAGGATGGAGACAAGTATGAAGAAAATTAGAATTGGGATCATTGGTTGCGGAGGCATCGCCAATAACAAACATTTTCCAGCATTGAGTACGCAAAAAGACAAATGTGAAATGGTGGCGTTCTGCGATGTTCAAGTCGATCGCGCAAAAGAAGCAGCCGAAAAATACGGTGTTGAAGGTGCCAAGTACTATCAAGATTACAATGAATTATTAGCGGATGAATCCATTGATCTTGTTCATGTGTGTACGCCTAATGTTAGCCACAGCCCAATCACAGTTGCAGCTTTTGAAGCTGGAAAACATGTTTTGTGCGAAAAACCAATGGCGCATACCCCAGAAGCAGCCCAATTAATGATGGATGCATGGAAAAAATCAGGCAAGAAATTCACGATCGGCTACCAAAATCGTTTCCGTAAAGAAGTGACTGCATTACACGAAGCTTGTGCAAATGGAGATTTGGGGGAAATTTATTTTGCAAAAGCCCATGCCATTCGACGGAAAGCTGTTCCAACATGGGGTGTTTTCCCTGATAAATCGCAACAAGGCGGAGGCCCACTGATCGACATCGGTACCCATGCATTGGATATCACATTGTGGATGATGAACAATTATGACGTTGAATCCGTCACAGGTTCTGTCTTCCATAAATTAGGCAATCTCCCTGGTGCCGAGGCAGGCAATCTCTTTGGTCCATGGGATACATCAAGCTTTGAAGTAGAAGATTCTGCATTTGGTTTTATCAAGATGAAGGATGGGGCAACCATCTTCTTAGAATCCTCATGGGCATTGAATGTTTTAGAATCAAAAGAAGCAGCAACGACATTGTGCGGTACCAAAGCTGGTGCGGAAATCGATGCGGGAATGAGTTTCCCAGTCAATCAATTGACCTACAATCGGGCAAAAAATGGTTTGCTTACGGAAGAAAGTATTAGTGCGGCTGGCAATATCGCCTTTTTTGAAGGAGATGAGTCTGCTCCAGAATGCTTGGAAGCCAAACAATGGTTAGAAGCGATCCGTAACGATACAGAACCTTTAGTGAAACCAGAAGAAGCATTCAAAGTCACGCAAGTATTAGCAGCAATCTATCAAGCAGCAGAAACAGGCAATGAAGTGAAATTATAAGCACGATCACGGGATAGTGCCATAAGTCATCATCCAACAAGTGAAACCGAATCATATGCTAGTGCGATAGATTCCTCTGACTTTTTGCGACGAGGAGTCCCTGCACCGCAGGAGCAATACTAGTTACTGTTCGGATAGTGTCACTTGTCGGAGACTTAGGGCACAGCCTCGTGATTCAAACAAAGGAGGAACAAGAAAAGATGTTTGAAAAATATTTGATTCACCCTAAAGGCTTTCGCAACGTTCGCGAACATCAAGAAGTCACTGGTTTTGAAGTACAATTAAGGATTCCTTATTACCGAGGCCTACCCATGAGTTGTGTCGAGGTGATTGATTTATCGATCGATGGTGAAAAAATCAATAACGAGGATATGATCATTACGGTGAAAGGCGAGACATTCACATTCGCTGAGTTGCCCACGGTGATCAATCATCGCTGGGAAATGACAGAAACGATTACAGTTTTTGTGAAAAGACCCGGTGGATTATCTGACGGAGAACATAAAATCCAAGCCTTTGTCAGTTTACGGATTTCTTATTTGCCATTTAACAATGTTGGTGATGATGAAAAGACATTAGTATTGGAAGCGTGAGGAGGACATTATGAATAAGATTAAACGCGGTGTATCATTATATAGCTACCAAGATGAATTTTACACAGGAAAGATGACCTTAGAAGATTGTATTAGAGAAGCTTCTTTGTCTGGCGCCAAAGGGATTGAATTCTTGCCGGAACAAATGCTGCCGACTTTTCCGAATATCTCAGATGATTTTGTGAAACAATGGCATGAATGGATGGACAAATATCAAGTAGAACCCATCGCCTACGACGCTTTCTTAGACAACAAATTATTTGCAAATCGTATGCTGACAACTTCAGAGAATGTAGAAATGATGAAACGTGATTTGAAAATTGCCAGTCGCCTAGGATGTAAAATATTGCGGACACTTGTTTCGACCCCATTGGAAGTCGTAAAACAAAGCTTGGACTATGCAGAAGAAGTGGGCGTAAAAATCGCACTTGAAGTCCATGCCCCATTTACTTTTGGTACGCCATGGTTTGAAGAACGCTTAGATTATATTAAAGAAAGTGGAACCAAATGGTTTGGTATTATGCCGGACTTTGGAATTTTTACCAAACGAATTGGCTCGATTTTCCAAGATAGCTATATTCGCAAAGGTGGAACACCAGAGATTATCCGCTATATCAGCGAAAATTATGCTAATGGTGTGGACAAAGATGCAACTTTTGAAGAAGTTACTAAGATGGCAAATGCCACAGAAGCAGACAAGGCATTTGCAGAGTTTTGCCGCCACTTTGTTTACACAGATCCGAAGATTCTTGTTGACAATATGCCCTATATCGTCCATATTCACGGAAAATTTTATGATATCACGACAGACTTGCAAGAAACCAGTATTCCTTACATGGATGTCATCAATGTCTTAAAAGATGCCGGCTATCAAGGTTACATTTGTAGTGAATACGAAGGAAACCGCCACATTCAAGATTATATGGAAGTGGATAGTATCGAACAGGTCAAACGTCATCAATTATTATTAGAAAGCGTCATTGGATAGGTGGTTGTATGATAAAACTGATTGCTTCAGATATGGATGGCACGTTGATTCGTTCCGATCATAAAATCTCTGAAAAAAATCGTGCGGCTATTAAAGCAGCGCAACAAAAAGGGATCGAGTTTATCATTACTACGGGGAGAAGCTATGAAGACGCGTTCCCACAAGTGCAAACTGCAGGGATCGAGTGTAATTATCTGGTCATGAATGGCAGCGAACTGAGAAATCATCGCGGCGAAATCATCCAGAGCTTGTATCTTACAGAAGCGCTTGTCCGAAGAATCGTTTCTGAACTAGAACAAGAAAACATGTTTGTCGAACTTTACACCACTGGCGGGACCTTCTCGCCGAGTGATGTGGAGGCGAAGAAATGGGCAGTAGCAACCAAAATCAATAATTTTCATCCAGAGATTTCTTTAGAAAGTGCCTATGAGACAGCACAAGAGCACTTCTTGTACCAAGAAATCCATTCAATCGATTCTTTGGATGATATTTTTGAAAACGATTACTTTGTCGGGAAAATCATTAGTTTTTCACCAGATCGAGAGAAAATCGCGAAAGTAAAAGAGCGCTTGACAGTCAATTATCCCGTCAATGCGACTGGCTCGTTTGCAATTAATTTGGAGGTTACCAATCCTTTAGCGGATAAAGGTCAAGCCATCAAAAAATACGCGAAAGAGAAAGGGATCTCGCTAAGTGAAATCATGACGATTGGCGACAGTTACAATGATTTAGGGATGTTGGATCCATCTTTTGGTTATACTGTTGCAATGGCAAATGCTATCAAAGAAGTAAAAGAATGCGCGAAATATCGTACAGATTCAAATGATGAAGATGGCGTTGGAAAGGCAATTGAACGTTTTGTTCAGATAAAATAAAAAGAGGAGACTTCACTATGAGCATGATTGATAATCTTGAAAAAATCCAATTGGCTGCCGAAAAAATTTCTGATAACCGCTATTTAAAAGCAGTAAGTAAAGGGATGGTCATGACTATTCCTGCCAGTATTACAGGAGCAATGTGTACATTGATCGCTAACTTGCCATTTGATGGCTATCAAAACTTCATTCAATCGAATGGCGTAAAATCACTATTACTTTTACCAGGTATTTTTACCAGTAATATCATGGGATTGATCGTGGTTTATTTCGTGGCATTTAACTTAGCAAAATCATTTAAGATCGACGGCATGTTTCCAGGTTTCCTGGCGATCGTCTCCTTCTTATTGCTGACGCCTCTTTCCACCATCGAACAGCAAGTGCATGATACCGTACGTCCCGTTGATTTCATCAGTTTCGACTTTATCGGATCTAAAGGGATGTTTGTCGGGATCATTGTCGGACTTGTCGTAGCGAAACTCTATAGTTGGTTTATTAAAAATAATGTGACGATCCATATGCCAGATAGCGTACCGAGCTTTGTTGAAAAATCCTTTAGTTCCATTATTCCATTCTTTTCGATTACCGTTATTATGGCATTAGTATCGTGGGGCTTTTCATTTACAAGTTATGGCAGTGTGCATAATTTGGTTTACAGTGTCCTTCAAGTACCAATTCAGCAAATCGGCGGTTCTGTCGGTGGTGTCATGGTGGCTTATGCATTGATTGGACTCTTCTGGTGGTTTGGTATTCACGGGAAAGCCATTATCTTTGGCGTTTATGCACCGATCATTCAAACAATGACAATTGAAAATATGAATGCAGCTGCGGCTGGAACGACCCCACCTAATTTGATCGACTTTGGTTTTACTTCGGTCTTTCTAGAAATTGGTGGCGGAGGCTGTATTCTTGGTCTCGCGATTTGCTTCATCTTTTTTGCTAAAAGTGATCAATATAAAAATATCGGACGAATCACGAGTATTCCAACGTTCTTTGGTATCAATGAACCAATCACTTTTGGGACACCAATTTGTTTAAATCCTACTTTCTTGATACCAACAGTAGTGACTCCGTTAGTTACTGGATTTATTGGCTACCTTTCTATCACTTTGGGCTTGGTTCCTCGAATGATGGGAGCACAGCTTCCGACGGGTACTCCGACATTTGTTAATGCGCTTATTTCCGGCGGTTGGCGGATGATGATCGCACAGTTTGTCTGTGTCCTTGTTGCGACGGCTATTTATTTCCCATTCTTTAAAATGGCGGATAATTTGGAGTATAAACGGGAACAAGAATCGTTGAAAGAACAAGCCGCTGAGCTGTCAGGTAACGTTGTCGTTGCTGAATAGATCAACAATTGGAGGAGATAGATCATGAAAAAAATAAATATTTTACTGGTATGTAATGCAGGAATGAGTACCAGCTTATTGATTGAAAAAATAGAAAAAGCAGGCGTTAGCCAGTCGATTGAAGCAGCTGTTGAGGCTCGTCCGGTCGAAGATATCAAAGAGTATGTTTCAGATAAAGATGTGATTCTATTAGGACCGCAAGTACGCTTCAAAGAGAAACAGATTCGGGCATTGGTAGAAGAAAAGATCCCTGTTTCTGTCATCGATATGGCTGCATACGGAACGATGAATGGTGAAAAAGTATTGCAACAAGCCCTCTCGCTAACGGATCAATAGAAACGGGAACCCTGTGACAGAAGCTGAAGAAACGAGCACCAAAGAGCCGCCTTAAAAATTCAACAGGGGAAATGGAAAGAACAAGCGGCTCCCTTCGTTTTGCTGGCTTCTGTCCTATTTTTTGTTGTTAGGAACAAAAATCATCAAGAGGTGATTGATTGCAGGCGTTATATTTAAGAAATGGAGAATAACATGAAACAAGAAAAGATTACGCTTAAAACGGTTGGTGCAATTGTTGCGACAGGAATTTTAGCTTTCTGTGGTGTCCTTGTAGAAACAGCAATGAATGTCACCTTTCCAACTTTAAATAGTGAATTTCAAGTGAATACCGCGACAGTTCAATGGTTAACGACGATTTACTTACTTGTCTTAGCGATTATCGTTCCACTATCGGGCTTTTTAAAGAATTCGTTTAAAAACAAGCAACTGTTCCTAGCTGCAATCAGCTTGTTCACGATTGGGGTATTACTAAATGCTGTTGCTGGGAGCTTTTCTCTTTTATTGATCGGCCGGGTCATTCAAGGGATTGGAACAGGGATCGGGTTGCCGTTGATGTTCAATATAATTTTGGAGCAGGTACCAGTAAGTAAGATTGGGATGATGATGGGGGTAGGAACAATGATCCCAGCGATTGCACCAGCCATAGGGCCTACTTTTGGTGGGTTAGTAGTGACAAGTATCGGTTGGAGATATATTTTTATCCTTTTACTGCCGGTATTAGTGCAATCGCTGGGATCATTGTTCCTACCCCCATCATCATCCCAATCTTACTTACTGGTACCTGCTCCAAAATTATATTGAACATCAACGGCAACCCGAT
>NZ_JALAHI010000014.1 GCF_022711995.1 Enterococcus sp. | reverse complement strand
ATATAATTCACTAGGAGGAAAATAAAATGGTACGAAAAAATGTGACACCAGGAAGAAAACCTTCTTCTGGTTTATTAAAAAAATTAGGTATTGGCATTCTTGGCGGAGTAGTCGGTGGATTGCTGACCTTCGGCGGACTTTATCTGGCGATGGGCTCATCTCTTACTTCAGCAGGCAATACGACCACTAGCGGTATCCAGGATAGTAGCGGTCAAACCAAAGTATCAGATGTAAAATATAATGTTAACAGCGATGTAACAAAAGCAGTAGAAAAAGTGCAAGGAGCAGTTGTTTCGATCATCAACTTGCAACAAAGTAACACGAATGGCCTTGAAGGGTTATTTGGCTCAGGTCAGCAAGGTGGTCAAGGAGCCGGTGGTGAAAGCTCCAGCGACGACAGTTCACTAGAAGCTTCTTCTGAAGGAAGCGGTGTGATCTATAAAGTAGATGGTGACAAAGCCTATATCGTTACGAATAACCACGTAGTAGAAGGACAAGATGGGTTGGAAGTCGTTCTTTCTGATGGTACAAAAGTCAAAGCTGAATTAGTCGGAACAGATGCTTACACTGACCTTGCTGTTTTACGTATCTCTTCTGATAAAGTAGACACGGTTGCTTCTTTCGGCGATTCTGATTCATTAAAAGTTGGCGAACCAGCGATTGCGATTGGTTCCCCATTAGGTTCTAGCTTTGCAAACTCAGTAACCCAAGGGATTGTCTCTTCTCTGAACCGTCAAGTAACGAACCAAAACGAATCTGGTGAAGCAGTCAGCATCAATGCGATTCAAACAGATGCAGCGATCAACCCAGGAAACTCTGGTGGTCCACTGATCAACGTTGAAGGTCAAGTGATCGGAATCAACTCTAGCAAGATCGCCAGCACTTCTGAATCAACATCAAGTGTCAGCGTAGAAGGAATGGGCTTTGCCATCCCAAGTAACGATGTGGTCGACATCATCAATCAATTGGAAAAAGACGGCAAAGTTGTTCGTCCAGCATTGGGTATTCGAACAATCAATTTAAGTTCAATCACTTCGCAACAACAAGAACAAATCTTGAAAGTACCATCTTCTGTCACTGATGGAGTCGTTGTCTACTCCGTAAACAACGCCACACCAGCTGAACAAGCAGGATTGAAACAATACGATGTCATCACAAAAGTTGATGACACTGAAATCAGCACCACGACAGATTTACAATCCGCATTGTACAAGCACAAAGTCGGTGATACGATCACAATAACTTTCTATCGCGGCAAGGAAGAAAAAACAGCTAAAGTCGTCCTTTCAGTAGATACTTCTATCAACGACCAATCGACAGACAGCAGCAACTAACATTCAAAAAAAGAACTGCCACACAAACAGGAAGTGGCAGTTCTTTTTTATTATTTACCGACTGGAAAAGCTTCGCCGACAACCGCGTCTTGAGGCAACTCAAGAATGCCTTTTTTCATTGGTGCATTAGCTATTTGCAATTCGCGAGCAGAGCAGATCATGCCATAGCTATCAACACCGCGAAGCGTTCCTGGCCAAATCAATAATCCGTCTGGCATCATCGCTCCTGGTTTTGCGACAACTACTTTTAATCCTTTGCGAATATTGGCAGCGCCACAAACGATTTGCAGGACTTCCCCTTCACCGACTTCTGTTTCTGTCACAGATAAATGGTCGCTATCCGGATGTGGTTCGCAGGTTTTGACGTACCCAACCACGATTTTTGGCTCTAAGTCCACTGCCAATTGCTCTGAAAAACCGGCTTCTGTAATCAATTGGTTCAATGTTGCAACTTGTTGTTCTGTTACGAATACTTGACCATTGCCTTCAATGGCAACTGTATCGGAAATATGAAAGAAGTTCCATCCTACGATCGTTCCTTCTTCATTTTTAATTTGTGCGACATTTCCTTTCCGTTCAACGGTTTGTTCCAGCCCTTTGTCATCGGCTGTGATCACGATCAATGTATCGCCCACAAATGCTTTATTGTATGCAAAAATCACTTATCTTCCTCCTCCTACTTATTCCGCCCATAATCTTAACAAATTTTTGTCCGTTCGTCATGGGAATTTTCTTAATTTACTTTCGATGAAACAAAAAAGCTGCAACAGAAGTCTGAACGATGGGCAACCTTTTGCGAAAACAAGCAATTACTTGCCTTTTTCACTGTCCCACCTTCTTCTGTCACAGCTTGGTGTGTTGCTTATTCTTCACTTGGAGAAATAACAAGAACATCACATTTTGCTTCACGAATGATGTAGCTGGCTACGCTTCCGGTAATAAACCGTTCCACGGCATTTAATCCAGATTGTCCCACCATGATCAAATCGATCCCGTATTTTTCCGGTAATTGTTTGGCCATCGCTTCTTTTGCAGAACCATAAGCGATGATGCCTTCAACAACGTCAAAATCGACGGATTTACTATATTGCTTGCAGAATTCGATCAATTCTTTGGCGTTATCTTTTTCCTGTTCAATAATTGTGGTATCTAATGGCGCATACCCCATCATTGTAGGAATTTGCTGATCAATGATATTGGCAACATAAACTTTTCCTTGATTTCGTCGTGCAACTTCGACCGCTTTTTTAAACGCTTCATTGGCTTGGTCGGAACCATCGACACCGACTAAAATATTCTGATATCTTTGCCCACTCATACTTTTCACCTCAAAATTTATTTTAGGCTCGTTAAGAAAGCCTCAATTTCTGCTTTGGTTTTTCGGTCCTTATTGACTAAGCGGCCTAGTTCTTTGCCATCTTCGATCACTACAAGGCTTGGAATGCCAAAGATATTCCATTCAACCGCCACATCCAGATAGGCGTCACGATCAACTTCAATAAATTGCCATTCAGGGAAATCAGCTTCAATCTCAGGTAGTTGTGGTTTGATATATCGGCAATCCCCACACCAATCTGCTGTAAAGAAAAAGACGTTCTTCCCTTTTTCGACATATGTTGCAAGTTCTTCTAAATTTTTTGGAACAATCACACGCTCACCACTTTCTTTTCTCTACCTAAATTATACACCTTTTAAAACAGGGAACCAACTTACAAGTAAAAGAGCTGTGAAAACTCCATCACCAATCATAAAAAGCAGTCCTGCCATTTGATCTCCCCATTATCGTAAACATCCACAATAATCAAGTCGCTCAAAACAGGTCCGATTTGGCTTCGAGTTGTATCACAGCTCTGATAGTTATTTTCCTGCTACGATCGTAGCAACGGTTGATTTATCCAACCCTTTCAAGACTTGGATCACCATTTCTCTTGCAGCTTCAAAGTCAGCAATGCTAAATAGTGTTTGGTGGGTATGGATATAACGTCCCGGTACCCCAATCACAGAACTTGGGATTCCTTCATTGGCCATGTGTGCCGCACCAGCATCTGTACCGCCTTTAGAAACAAAGTATTGGTAAGGAATATTGTTTGTTTCAGCTGTATCTAACAAGTATTCTTTCATCCGTGGCAATGTGATCATCCCTGGATCGTAGATACGTAGTAACGTTCCTTCTCCTAGATGGCCAAACGTACCATTTTTCGTTACTGTATCATCTGCAGGTGAACAGTCCACAGCGAAAAATAGGTCTGGTTGGAATTTCGTCACAGAAGGTTTTGAACCGCGTAAGCCAACTTCTTCCTGCACATTGGCACCAGCGATCAAAGTATGACCCAGTTGTTCTTCTTTCAATGCTTCCAATGCTTCTAATACAACCGTACAGCCATAGCGATTATCCCATGCTTTTGAAATAATGTTTTTGCCATTCGCAGTCTTGATCGTTTCTACTTGAGGAACGATGGTATCTCCTGGCCGCACGCCAAAGCTTTCCGCTTCTTCTTTTGAATCAAAACCAGCGTCAAACAGAATATCCGTTACTTCGACAGCTTTTTGACCAGCTGTTCCGCGTAATAAATGTGGTGGTACGGATGAAGAAACACATGGATAGTCGCCTTTCGCTGTTTTTAAGGTAAAGCGTTGTGCTGAAACGACATAGGGGTTCCAACCACCAAGAGGTGTCACTTTAAATAACCCGCGATCGGTAATTTGTGTCAACATGAAACCTACTTCATCCATATGAGCAGCTAGCATCACACGAGGTGCATCTGCATCTGAATGATGGCGCAATCCAAAGATACCGCCTAATCCGTCTTGTTGGATTTCATCCACTAATGGAGTCATTGCTTTACGCATATAGGCACGAACATCTTGTTCAAACCCACTTGTCCCTTGTAATTCTGTTAACTCTTTGATTCGTTGAAACGTTTTTTCTTCCATACTTTTTCGGCTTGAATCGAAACAAGCCTTCCCTCCTCTTACAAATCTGTCTTTATTATAACGCAAATTAAGCAATCTGGTTCTTTTCTTATAGAAAAATTCTAAACTATGGTAAAATAATCTAAACAGACAAAAGGATTTTCGTATCTTCCTTAACAGGATGCGAGAAGTCTTCAAGGAGGCACAACATTTATGATCAATGAACGTCCATTCAATTATTTTAAAAACGGCCTAGCCATCGGCGTAGGTGTCGGTTTCGCAGGCGGGATCTTCTCCACATTATGGATGAAGAACAAACAATTACTGAATGCAGATGACGTCCTCGATCAAATCAAAGCAGCATTTTTGAAAGAAGGCCCGATCGAAGGTTCGTGGATCAACTTTGAAAAGCAACCCCTTCGTAAATTTGCAGTCACCTCTCAAGGCTACACTGGCGGCATCACTCGGACAGAAGATGGTCAACTGATCACTTATGAATTTTTAGCAGATGCAAAAACCGGAACTGTTTTAGATATCCAACGATCAATCATTGACTAATAGTTGCTGAAATTCAACAGACGATCTCTAAGTAATCACATAATAGTCGAACATTTAGGAATGATCATTGCCTTTTTCAAAGCAATGATCATCCTAAGCTGTTCGACTATTTTTTCGTCTTTTCTTATGAAGCAATGTCTCTAAGTCTAGCAATAATACATGCGGCAATACAGGGTGCGCTTTTTCACGGTACACTGCAGCACCACTTTCAAACAATACGGCTAACTGATTCCCCACGACAACGATTTGTTCCAAATATGGCGGAAACTTGATGCGTTGTAAAATCCGTTGGGGGGATTGTCGATCAAGCACTACTAATTCAGAAGTATACGGGCCAAAAGAACGACTAGCCAACAGATATTGACCATAAGATGCTATTCCTTGAATCTTATTAGGCGTTTTATGACTCGCTGTCACGATTGTTTGGATGTTGTCTTTGCGGCGAATTGCTGTTTTCATGGCTTCCATCGTCGGCAACGAAAAGAACGCCAGCTGCCCCTCACCTTTTAATGTGAAGGTACCTGATACCAATTGATCATCTACTTGGGTCAAATAAGATGCTTGCGAAATTTCTGACAGATCCACCGTTAGCCAATAGTTGATTGGCTGTCCAGTCGATTCAGATGAATCTGCTAAGATATCGATCAAACGCAAAGCAGCAATCCGTCCAGTGCCGGCACCTGTAATAGTCAACCAGAGCAGTTCTCTCTCCGGATCATATACTAAGCCCCCTACATGAGGTCGTTTAGGCAAAATCAACAGTTTGACCGGTTGTCCTGTTTCTCTATCCAATACATGAATGACCGAATGATGCTGATGATCGTAACAATAGACCGAAATAAAGACCAACTCTTGAGAGAAAGCCAACCCTTGAGGGGTCATCCACTGACAAAGAGTAGTCTCGCCATCTTCTGGCACTATCATTTTTGTCTCTGCTAATCCCGGAATGTTATATTGCTTCATCTCCGCCTTTTCCCAGGCTGCTTGAACCGTCGGATACCGTTTTAGCTTTTTTTCAATATCCTGATGTATTCGTTGCCGCTTCCAATGCTTAAACGTTAGAACATAGCAAACAAGGAGGCCAATGACCAGCAACACCAAAACCATTATTGCTACCCACTGTGTCATTTTTTTGCCTCCCTGTTCTATTCAATCAATCGTAAATATGCCACTGTAAATTACAATAACTATCTGATTCTTTTACGGCGTATTTTTCAGAGGATCTTTTATAATCCCATTGATAGTAACTGCCTATTCGACTATAGTCACTTCTACGTCGATATTGCCTCTTGTCGCTTTAGAATAAGGACAAAAAGCATGGGCTTCTTCTGCAATTTTCTCAGCTTGGTCTTTTTCAAGGCCTGGCAAAGAAACTTCTAACACAACCCCGATTTGGTAGCCGCCATCTTCTAACTGAAATAAAGATACCCGGGCTTTGACTTCAGAATCCGACTCAAGATTATTTTCTTCCAACATATGTTGTACCGCGCCGTTGAAACAAGATGCATATCCAGCAGCAAACAGTTGTTCCGGATTTGTTCCTTCACTATGGATTCCTGGGCGGTCGATCTTCATGTGCATACTTCCGTTTGGTGCCTCAACCTCGCCATCACGGCCTCCACGATTGATCATTGCTGTTTCGTACATTTTTTTCATTGAGCTCATCCTTTCTTTCGTCCTTCTATATTAAGTGTAACGAGTATTTTTTGATCTGACAAAGGTAATGCTCGCGACTAAGGAAATGAAGGATGTAAGCAAATCCGTCTGCACCAAAAAAGGAGCAGCTCTCTGCTGCTCCTTAAGATAATAAGTAAAATTGCTGATATACTCTTATTAAGCTCTTGAACGTCCCAAGAAAAATGATACTACAGCAACTACGATGATCGCACCAATGATAGAAGGAATTAAAGCCATTCCTGCTAATTGAGGACCCCAGCTACCTAACAATGCTTGTCCAATTGCTGAACCAACTAAACCTGCAACGATGTTAGCGATCCATCCCATTGATCCACCTTTATTTGTAATTGCTCCGGCAATCAAGCCAATAATAGCTCCTACGATTAATACCCATAACCAATGCATATTTTTCTCCTTCTTTCTGTGAAATATTTATTACACATATTATGT
>NZ_JALAHI010000169.1 GCF_022711995.1 Enterococcus sp. | reverse complement strand
AGCTTTGTCGCTTTGCTAACTTATGCTATAGTTAGTGAGTGGGGAATTCATCAACTTTTTTTTGGAAAATATAACGAATCGACATTATTGATAAACTGCTAATAATGTGAGGTGAAAACTCTTTTTTTAGTAAGTGGGTCTTGCTATTTTGAATTGAATGGCATAGAATACTCTCGGTCAACAAGAAATGAAAAATTTGTACTTGTTTCAAACCTCTTTCATTTTCGCTGACATTTATTTTACTTGACTAAGAATTGCAGGGGGCTATCATGACGAAGCAATGTGTAAATAAACAAGAATTGATGGAACGCCTAGGGGAGTTCTCACCAGCAGAAAAAAAAGAAATCCGCGAATATTTACAACGGAAAAATCCGTTGCTATTTAGGAAATTTGAGCGTATGAAGCATGAATTATTTCGTTTAGAATCGCGACGTATTCAATGTGAAATCGAAAAAAATGAAAAGGAGTTGAGTCAAATCGATCAAAAGATACTCATGAAAAAAGAACTTTTTCTTGAGTTATTAATTGCAATTCGTAAGAAAAGGGGATAATGGATGGAATTTATCGAACTTGTCATCATCATCGCGATCCTCGTGACCTTTTCAAATATTGTCAGCAAAATATTGCCATCAGTACCGATTTTCTTCATTCAGATCATCTTAGGAATTTTACTAGGATTGACGGAGATGGGACAAGAAATCGCATTTGAGCCAGAAATGTTTCTGGTAATGATCATTGGCCCACTGTTGTTTCGAGAAGGAGAACGAGCGGATGTTCCAGAAATCTTGAAGAACAGTAAGATCGTTTTGTTTCTGGCCTTTGGCGGTGTTTTGCTGACATTATTTGCAGTGGGAACGACACTGCATTGGCTGATGCCGTCGATTCCTTTGGCTGCTTGTTATGCCTTTGGCGCGGCTTTAGGACCAACAGATGCAGTAGCTGTCTCATCATTAGCCAAACGCCTAAAAATATCTAAAAATATTATGCACATTTTGGAAGGTGAAGGGCTTTTAAACGATGCATCTGGCGTTACAGCGCTTCAGTTTGCGATCGTTGCTTTAGTTACCGGAACCTTTTCAGCCATGAGTGCTGGCTTTCAGTTGCTTTTTGCCAGTGTTGGCGGCGGACTGATCGGTTTTTTGATTATTTGGTTGAAGCGCAAACTGATTCGGTTTATTGAAAAAATCTCTGCACAAGATGTAACGGTTTACTTGCTGATCGAACTTTTATTACCCTTTGCTGCTTATTTGGTGGCAGAAATGGTTGGCGTATCCGGCATTATTGCAGCGGTGGTTGCTGGTGTCGCGCAAGCGCAAAGGCGGCAACGTGTTTCTTTGTTTGATGCGGAACTGGCCAATATTTCTGAAAGTACGTGGTCAACGATTGTCTTTACGTTGAACGCACTTGTCTTTTTATTTTTAGGGATTGAACTTTCGCAAGTCTTTTCACCTATTTGGGAAAGCAACTCCTATGCAAATGGTCATCTAGTCTTGACGATTGTAGTGGTAACTATTGTTATCTTCCTAATTCGCTTCATATTTCTTCTTTTCTATTATCAGTTTTTACAATCGAAAAAAATCGTCGACCTAAAACAAGTAGCACTGTTGACCTTCGGTGGTGTCAAGGGAACGGTCAGTTTGGCGGCAATTTTTATTTTGCCAGTCACGATCAACGGGGAACAATTTGCAGCTCGTAGCCTGCTCTTGTTCTTGACGGCTTGTGTCATCTTAGCGACATTAGTCATCAGCGTGATTGTTTTACCTTATTTGGCAGATGGAGAAGCCGCAGAGTCAGTTGATTTCAATCAGTTGTTGATTTTAGAAGAAGTGATTCAAATTTTAGAAGAAGAAGA
The DNA here is from genome assembly GCF_022711995.1 of Enterococcus sp. Lineage (GTDB taxonomy): Bacteria > Bacillota > Bacilli > Lactobacillales > Enterococcaceae > Enterococcus_D. The sequence goes on along the minus strand of NZ_JALAHI010000169.1, from coordinate 35,650 downwards.
AAAAGAAACAGACGATCCAAAAGAACGTCTAGCGACAGATGCGGTAATCAATACCTACGAAAACCGGCGTTGGGAACTGTATCGCAATAGTTTGACCGTTTCTGAAAAGCAAGAGATTCAAGAAATTCAAGGATTGATTTTATCAATCGAACAAGATGGTTTGGATGAAGCCTATCGAAAAGGGGAAGTTAGTTCAAATGGCTATCGCTTTTATTCCCGTTTTATTTCACAGCAGCAACACTCGTTAGCCAAACAATTCTTATCCTTTTTTGGCATTTGGCTTTTGATCATTCAACGTTTTGGCCGGATTATTTTACATCCTAAATTATTCTGGCAGCGTCAACAGCAGTTGAAAGATGGTTTGAAGCAAAGAGATATTTCCGAAGTTCAAAAAATTTATATCAAAAATAGTGATTATATTTTTCATAGTTTAAGCAACTTGGAAGATGTTTATGATGCTTCTTTGATTAATTTCTTCAAACGGCAACGGGAGATGAGCCTAAAACGGTTTGAACATAATAATTTCATCGAAACGATTATGATTGAACAGGAACCGGTTTTTGTCAAAAAACTTTTACGGGGCTATTACTTAGAACGTAAAACGATTGATGAATATGAAGTGGCTGAAAAAATACCTACTATCGCTGCAAATGAATACCGACGTAATGTGAATCTATTGGAATCCTACGCGATGGCTCGCGCAGATGAACGACCCAAACAGCGAATGTTTCGCAGATAATAGGACAAAGGACTGTGACATAAGTCATCATCCAACAAGTGAAACCGAATCATATATTATTGCTATAGATTCCTCTGACTTTTTACGATGAGGAGGCCCTGCACCGCTGGAGCAATACTAGGGATTGTGACATAAGTCATCATCCAACAAGTGAAACCGAATCATATACTATTGCGATAGATTCCTCTGACTTTTGCGACGAGGAGTCCCTGCACCGCAGGAGCAATACTATATCATGTTCGGACAGTGTTACTTGTAGGAGACTTATGGAACAGCCCTTTTTCTTTTTTTGTTAAAGACCCGGTAATGCTTATGTGGTACAATGGGCGAAGAAAAATAGATCTCAGGAGGGATTCTGTGAAAGAATTAAAAGTAAGTGAACTAACAAAAACTTACGGTGAAAAAACATTATTTGATCAGCTTTCTTTTCTGATACATGAGAAGGATCGAATTGGCTTGATTGGTGTCAACGGTACCGGTAAATCCAGTTTGTTGACGATCTTAGCCGGTATCGAAGCTGGCGATGGCGACCGTCCCTCTGTTTTTACACCTCAAGATTATCGAATCGGCTTTTTGGCACAGGAAAGTCAATTACAAGAAGAATTATCCGTAGTTGATGCAGTTTTTCAAGGGACAAGTCCATTGATCAAGACTGTGCGTGAATACGAAAAAGCCTTGATCCAACTGGAACAAAATGGTTCAGATCCTGCTATACAAGCTGCGTACAGTAGAGCAGAAGAAGCCATGAATAAAAACGATGCTTGGAATACGGATACAACAGCAAAAATCATTTTGCAGAAACTAGGGATTTCTGATTTAAAACAACCGGTCAATGAACTTTCCGGTGGCCAGAAAAAACGGGTAGGTTTAGCACAAGTATTGATTGATGAACCTGATTTATTACTGTTAGATGAGCCAACCAATCACCTTGACTATGAAGCAATCCAATGGCTGGAAGGCTATTTGAAGAATTATCGCGGCGCGTTGATGATGGTTACCCATGATCGTTATTTTCTTGATCGAGTTGCCAATCGTGTATTTGAGCTTTCGTTTGGCAAACTTTATGAATATCAAGGAAACTATGAAGACTATTTATTAGCCAGAGCAGAAAGAGAACGCATTGAAGAAACTCAGGAAGAGAAACGGCAACAGCTGTATAAACACGAGCTGGCTTGGATTCGGACAGGCGCTAAAGCGCGGACTACCAAGCAGCAAGCACGAATTGACCGTTTTGATGATTTAAAAGAAAATTTGAATCAAGTTAAGCGCAATGGGGAAGTGCAGATTGATGTGGCGACCTCTCGCCTAGGCAAACAGGTACTAGAAATTAAAGCTGGCGATTTTGCAATTGAGGGTAAACCCATTCTTTCTCAATTCGACTTATTGATTCAGTCGCGAGAACGCTTAGGCATTACTGGTGAGAATGGTGCAGGTAAATCAACCTTGCTGAATGTGTTGGCGGGACGTCTCTCATTAGATTCAGGAACACGGATTATTGGCTCAACCGTCAAATTAGCTTATTATACGCAAACCAATGAGACGATGGATCCGGAACAGCGGATGATTGCTTATTTACAAGAGGCAGCAGAAGAAGTAGAAAAAACAGATGGTGCCCATGTCAGTGTAGCGGAAATGCTGGAACAATTTTTGTTCCCCCGTTTCATGCATGGAACAAAGATCGGTAAATTATCTGGTGGTGAAAAACGCCGTCTATTCTTATTGAAATTATTGATTGGTCAACCAAATGTTCTCTTGTTAGATGAGCCAACCAATGATTTGGATATTGATACACTAACTATTTTGGAAAATTATCTGGAATCTTTCCCGGGTGCTGTGATCACGGTTTCTCATGATCGCTACTTTTTAGACAAAGTTGCTGAAAAATTGCTTATTTTTGAAGGAAATGCTCAAATTACCCCTTTTTATGGTTCGATTAACGAATATTTGCAAAAGACCTCTACCAAGCAGGTGGCGAAGAAAACGGCAACCTCTCCCTCTGACCAGGATCTCCAAAGCAAACCAACTTCGGAAAAACCTGTCAAAAAGAAATTAAGTTATATGGAGCAAAAGGAATGGGCAACCATCGAAGATGAGATTGCTGCACTAGAAGAACGAGTTGATACTCTAACCGAAGCGATGAATCAACAAGGAGACGACTTTACGAAATTGCAGCAGCTTCAAGCGGAAGTTACGGAAACAGAACAATTGTTAGAAGAAAAAATGACTCGCTGGGAATATTTAAGTGAGTTTTCAGACGACTAATAAGGAGGCGCATTATGGAACAAGCATATCTTGATTTAGGGAAGAAAATTTTAGAAACGGGAAATGTGAAAGGAGATCGCACGGGAACTGGAACCAAAAGTATTTTTGGCCATCAAATGCGATTTGATTTGTCACAAGGATTTCCATTATTGACAACCAAGCGAGTGCCTTTTGGTTTGATCAAAAGCGAATTACTATGGTTCCTTAAAGGCGATACGAATATTCGATTCTTACTGCAGCACAACAATCATATCTGGGATGAGTGGGCTTTTGAACGTTATGTAAAAAGTGAAGAATATACAGGGCCTGATATGACTGATTTTGGTCGCCGCTCCTTAGTCGATGAAGCGTTCAACGTCAGCTATCAAGAGGAACTGCAAAAATTTTGCGACCGTATTTTAAATGACGAAGGATTTGCAGAAAAATTTGGTGATCTGGGTCATGTTTACGGGTACCAATGGCGCCATTGGGAGACAACAAAAGGCGAATTTATTGATCAGATCAAAGAAGTGATTGAAATGATCAAAACAACACCAGATTCTCGCCGCTTGATCGTTTCCGCGTGGAACCCAGAAGATGTGCCGACGATGGCATTGCCTCCTTGCCATACGATGTTTCAATTTTATGTTCATGAAGGCCGATTAAGCTGTCAGCTCTACCAACGAAGTGCCGATGTCTTTTTAGGTGTACCTTTCAACATTGCTAGCTATGCGTTATTGACCCACTTGATCGCTCATGAGACAGGTCTTCAAGTCGGTGAATTTATCCATACTTTAGGGGATGCTCATCTATACAGCAATCATATGGAACAAATGAAAGAACAGCTTTCTCGAACAGTCCGCTCAGCACCGACGTTACACCTAAATCCAGAAAAGCAATCGATTTTTGACTTTGAGATGGAAGATATCACGATTGAAGGCTACGATCCGCATCCCACGATCAAAGCACCGATCGCTGTCTAACTTTTCGGGTACAGCATCAGGATTGGAAAAGAAGTTTCAGCGAACGAATCATTGCTGACCTGTCACCCGTTAACAAATGTTCGTTGGCGGATTAGAGGAATTTATGATCATTCATTCCCACTTTACAAGTTGATTTATCTTATTTTTGAGCGATGACTTGAGAGCAGGTAAAAGAGTTCACTTTATCTAGAAAGGAAGTTTTGAATATGTTGATTGCACTTTGGGCACAAGATAAAAATGGATTGATTGGAGAAAACGGCACGTTGCCTTGGCATTTGCCAAACGATCTGAAATTCTTTAAAGAACAAACTACTGGAAATTCGCTCATTATGGGGCGAAAAACCTTTGAAGGAATGAAAAAGCGGGCATTGCCAAATCGGACAACAATCGTTATGACCAGCGACCCAACTTATGAAGCAGAAGGTGTTCTGGTAATGCATGATCGGCAAGAAGTGTTGGATTATACTGCTAAGCAAGATCATCCGGTGTTTTTAACGGGAGGGTCTGGTGTTTTCGAATCGATGATCGAAGATTGCGATCAGCTATACCGCACCGTAATTGACGAAACCTTCACAGGCGATGTCTACTTCCCTGAAATTGACTGGTCCGATTGGCACCTAGATAAAGTTGTGGAAGGTGTGGTGGATGAAAAGAATATCTATCCTCATCGATTTGAATTTTACAGCAAACAAGACAAGTAAAAAAAGACAGCTGCTACAACATTTGGTTGTGTCAGCTGTCTTTATAGTTAAAGAATAGTGAGTGGTTACGTAAACCAAAGAACGGAAAAATACATTAGTCCAGCTCCAAGCATAACAAACAAATGCCAAACCACATGCATGAAACGGACGGATTTGATACTGTAGAACAATGCACCCACCGTGTAAGAAACGCCACCACTAGCCAGCAGAAATGTACCCCAAAAGCCTAGCGAAGCAACCAGTGGTTTAAAGGCAAGCACGCAGAGCCAGCCCATGACAATATAAATCAGTGTGGATATTTTTGAAACAGTTTCTTTTTTGTGGAGTGTCAGTGACTTGTAAACAATGCCACTGATGGCTAACAACCATATCAAAATGAAAAGCGTCCAGCCCCACCAACCACGAATACTCAACAAACAAAAAGGGGTATAGCTACCAGCAATCAATAAAAAAATCGAGGCATGGTCAAAAACTTGAAATACCTTTTTTGCTCGTGTGAACATCAAACTGTGAAAGAGCGTTGAGAATAGAAACAATAAAATCATCATTGAGCCATAAATCGCGTAGGAAACGACATGAATAGGGGAGTCTAATCGAGCCCCTTTAATTAAAAGAATAACGAGTCCTGCTACACTTAATCCGAATCCGATCCCATGAGTTACCGCATTAAGTACCTCGTTCAGAATCAAGTAACGTCTTGTAAATTTCATATGTTCCATCAAGCACCGTCCCTTCCAATTTAAATAAGATGAAAAAATTTTTTCTCTCTGTTATACTAATTATAAATGGTCTATGGTTATTTTACCACGAAAAGAGACTTGATTTAAAGAGAGAGTGAATGTATGATGGCAAAGCTTAAAATTGTAACGGATTCTTCCTGTACGATGGAACCAACCGTTCGAGATCAACTGAATATCCATGTCGTTCCATTATCTGTAATGATCGATGGAATGGTTTATCCGGATGATGATTCATTACCCGGAGAAAGATTTATGCAAATGATGGCACAAGCAAAAGAACTTCCAAAGACGAGTCAACCGCCGATCGGTCATTTTGTGGAACTGTTCGATGAACTAGGCAAAGATGGTAGTGATATTTTATCGATACATATGACAAAAGGTCTGAGTGGAACTGTTGAAGCTGCTAGACAAGCAAGTAATTTGTCAAAAGCAAATGTAACAGTGATCGATAGTGACACGACAGACCAAGCATTGTCATTCCAAGTAATACGTGCGGCACAATTAGCTCAAGAAGGAAAAACATTAGCTGAAGTATTGCCGGAAGTAGATAAAGTTCGCGAAAATACCAAACTATTCATTGGTGTCTCCACATTGGAAAATCTAGTCAAGGGTGGCCGGATCAGTCGTGCCAAAGGATTGTTATCCAGTTTATTGAATATGAAGGTCATCATGGACTTTGACCATTCTGAATTGATCCCAATCATAAAAGGACGCGGCGTAAAAACATTTAATAAGTGGTTTGAAGAATTAAAAGATGAATTAAAACGTATGCCAAATGTGAAGCAAATAGGAATCTCCCATGCTGAGGGATTAGAGATCACTGAACAATTCAAAAAAGAGTTGCAACAACTCTTTCCAGAAATGAGCATCCCATTATTGCATACCACCCCAATCATCGCCACCCATACCGGCAAAGGCGCATTCGCCATTACGTATTACACCGAATAATTTTAATCACAGTATCCAAGCGATTCGTATCCACGAATCGCTTTTTGCTGCGAATCACTGCAACTGGCACTCGAAGAGTGACATGCAAGTTCTTCTTAGCGCGAAGTGCTTAGAAGTAACTGTAGGCGAAGCAAAGCGTAGACGAGCGATGATGAGCAGCGGCGAGCAAAGCGAGCGTAGTAACCTTGAAAAGAATCACAATGATTGGCTTGCGAAGCAAGACATGCAAGTTCTTCTTAGCGCGAAGTGCTTAGAAGCAACTGTAGGCAAGCAAAGCGTAGACGAGCAGATGATGAGCAAAACAATCGTAATAACTTTCACATAAATCACTGGGCTTGTTTGCTGAAAAGCGTGGCATACAAATTCTTCGATCCGTAATATGTTTAGAATCAACTGTCCAAAATAGCATATAGTGAGTGGGCTGTTGCTGACTCGATCAGCTTCAGGTCAATCAAGACATTTCGACTATGAATTTAATGAGAATTTTGATAAAATAGCTTAGATTAAAGGTTAGGAGATTATTGATCCGTGAAGTGGAAAAAAGTAGCAATTTATCTTTCATTTGTATTGATCGTCGCTTTAGGTACCGGTACTTTGGGTCATTTTTTGATTCCTAAGGCGCAACCGTTACTTACGCCAGTTGCGAAAACTGGCGAAGAGGGTAAAACAAAAAGTGTGATCCATTATATGGCATTAGGGGACTCACTGACTGAAGGCGTCGGCGATGAGACTCAAAGAGGTGGTTTTGTGCCCATCGTTGCAACGGATTTGCAAGACCGATACAACTTAGCAAATGTGGTGACGACGAACTATGGCATTGCCGGAGAGCGTAGCGATCAAATCTTGAAGCGAGTGAAAAAAGACGAAGATTTACGATCTGATTTAAAAAAAGCTGATTTTATTACATTGACCGTTGGCGGCAATGATGTATTAAAAGTGATCCAAACCAATTTTTTTGGGTTAAGTGTCGATTCTTTTACGAAACCAATGGCGGATTACCAAGAGCGTTTGGCGGATATGTTTAAACAGATTCGCCAGCTGAATGAATCAGCGCCCATTTATGTCTTAGGGATTTACAATCCTTTCTATTTAAATTTTCCAGAAATCACTGATATGCAGACGATCATTGACAATTGGAACAATGCAACCGAAACATTTATTAAGCAACAAAAAAATGCTTATTTTATCCCCATCAATGACTTGCTGTATCAAGGATTGAGTGACGAAGTGGGAATTGCGGATACCGATTCTTCTGAGACGGATACGTCATCGACTGAGACTTCAGAAACCACAACTGGTGATACGACAGGAACTTCTGAAACGGGTGCAGAAAAAATCACTAATAATGTCCTGTATGATGGCGATCGATTCCATCCCAATAACCTTGGGTATCAATTAATGGCGAACGCGGTTCGCGACGAATTGATCAAGACGCAAAATGCGTGGCTTATGAAGGAGGAAAAATAGTGAAACAAGAAACGAGCGAATCAGATAAAAAAAGTCCAATCAAAAAAATGAACTACTGGAAAATTGCTTTTCTAGTTTTAGTCGGCATTCTGCTAGGAACAACTGTCTTTTTTGCTTCACGGGTGTTTCAACAACGTGAAACTGGGCTTTCAGAAAGTGCCGAGCTAGTCAAACGAGACGGTAATCCTGTTCTGACTATCAACAGTAACAAGAGTCAAGTCAATCAATTGATTGATTTTTATTTAACAGACTTCCAGAAAGATCAAGAAGTAAAATACAATTTCGAGTTGAGAAATGAGGCACTCCTAACCGGTCAGTTTTCGGTATTAGGTTTTCCCATCACGTTTTACTTATACTTTGACCCTTATGTCACCGAAGAAGGCAATGTACAATTGAAAGCTAAAAGTTTGTCAATTGGTACTTTAGATCTACCAACCAGTGAAGTGTTGAAAATGATCAAGCGCAGCTTCAAGTTTCCAGAGTGGATCGAGGTCAATGCGGATGAACAAATCATTTTGATTCGGTTGGATCAATTCCGCATGCAAAATGGTCTATTTATCAAAGCCAATAAAATTAATCTAGTGGATGATGAGATTCAAATGAGTCTATATCTACCAGCTGAAACGGAGGAAAAGTAATGGAGCGAGCAATTTTTGCAGGAGGTTGTTTTTGGTGTATGATTCAGCCCTTTGATGAACTAGAGGGCGTCCATTCAATCTTCTCTGGTTATACCGCCGGTCATACCGTTGATCCGACTTATGAGGAAGTAAAAAGTCATACAACAGGTCATACAGAAGCCGTTGAAATTATTTTTGATCCAGACAAAATCAGCTTTGACGAGCTATTGACGATTTATTGGCAACAAACCGATCCCACGGATGCTTTTGGCCAATTTGAGGATCGTGGTGACAATTATCGGCCAGTCATCTTCTATTTCAATGAGGAGCAAAAAGAAAAAGCGGAAGCAAGCAAAGCCGCTTTACAAGCCTCTGGTCGTTTTAAAGATCCCATCGTAACTAGCATTGAACCAGCTCAACCTTTTTATTTGGCAGAGGAAGAGCATCAAGAATACTACAAAAAACATCCTGAGAATTTTGCCCGCAATCATGCGAGACGAGCAGCTTTTCTTGCGGATCATTGGGAGAATACACATGCGTAAAAGTTTCTATACTTATTTAATGGCTATTAAAGGTCCAAGTCATACGGATGAGGCCCAAATCTTTGCTACTCATGCTAGTCATGATATTCAATTCCCAAAACATACCGATGATTATGATGAAGTGTCTTCCTATTTGGAATTGAACGTCGATTATTTGCCGTCCATGGATATTTTTGATCGTATCTGGGTGCAGTATGTCGAGGATAATAAATAAAAGAGAGTGGAGTGGAAACTTCCTCTTTTTTTACACTATAGATAAAAAAGACCAAAAAATTAATGGACAGAAAGGTGTCTTTCTATGAAAAATGTTTCTTTTCACCGGTATCTCATCTCTATGGTTTGTGTAGCGATCCTTTCAGGAGGTGGTGTCTACATGTGGCAAAAAGCAACAGTTCCGACAGCCCAGAATCAATCAACACTCGCTGCATCAAATGATCTTGAAAAGGTTCAAACGCTTTTTGATCAGATTCGAGCCAATTATTACCAAAAAGTGGATGAAGATGCCTTGATCGAAGGGGCATTAAAAGGCATGACCGATGCGCTAGGAGACCCTTACACAACTTATCTCAGTGAATCGGCAGCCAATGAATTGAGTCAATCTTTATCTAGTAGTTTTGAAGGTATCGGGGCGACACTCACTCTCGTGGATGAGTACCCGGAAATTGCCCAAGCGCCTATCAAAAATTCGCCAGCTGAAAAAAGCGGCTTGCGCTTAAATGATCGGATCTTGAAAGTAGATGGAAAAGAAACCAAAGGACAATCATTAACAGAGGTAGTAAACAACATTCGCGGCAAAAAAGGGACCACTGTCAAATTGACGATCCAACGGGAGCAAGAGTCCTTTGATGTATCGATTACCCGAGATACGATTCCATTAGAAACGGTTCACACCTCGATGGTTGATGGGGAAAAGATCGGGAAAATTGAAATCACGACCTTCGGGGAAGATACCGCATCGGAATTAAAAGCAGGAATCGAATCCTTGAGAAAAGAAGGGGCCAAATCATTTATTTTAGATGTCCGACAAAATCCCGGTGGGCTTTTAGACCAAGTTCAGAACATGGCAAGTATGTTTTTAGAAGATGGTAAAACAATTGTTAAATTTGCTGATGAAAGTGGCGTGATAAGTGAGACCAAAGCGAGTGCTGCGCTGGATCAAGGTTTCAAAGTCACTGAACCCGTCGTAGTTTTAGTTGATGGTGGTAGTGCATCGGCAGCTGAGATTTTTGCAGCAGCTTTGCAAGAATCCGCAGATGTACCAATCGTTGGTACCGAAACTTTCGGTAAAGGAACTGTACAAAATGTAAAAGAATTAGGGGACAATAGCGAGTTAAAGATGACGGTCATGAAGTGGTTGACGCCAAATGAAGAATGGGTCAATGAACAGGGTGTGATGCCAGACCAGCAAGCAGATTTTCCTGACTATGCCTACCTAGCTCCCTTACCAAGAGACAAAGAGTTAAAAGCAGGGCAAAGTTCAGAAGCGATTGATCGTTTGAATCAGTTTCTCTCGGCACTAGGTTATCAGACCACCGGAGATACATTTGATCAACCAACAGTATCCGCTGTTCAAGATCTACAAAAAAAGGCTGGCTTAGAGGCTACAGGCCAAGTAGATGCAAAGACCGCTCAAGCCATTGAGAAAGCTTTGACTGAGCAGTTAAAGAAAGAAGATCCTGCCTATCTAAAAGCCATTGAATTATTGTCGAAGTAAAGCCAGAGGAGGAGAAATCATGCAACGGAAAAAGTGGATCGAGGGATTTTGGTTCATCTTTAAATATGCGATCATTGCGTTGGCCTCTGCTTTCTTAATTCGGGCGTTCTTACTGATTCCGGTACCGGTTGGCGGAAATTCAATGGAAGGCACTTTGCGGCAAGGAGACATGGTTTTAATCGAGAAAATCTCACCTATCAAGCGATTTGATGTCGTCGTTTTTCAAATGCCGGATGGTTCCACCTACATTAAGCGAGTGATTGGATTGCCAGGTGAATCCATTCGCTATGAAAACGATCAACTATATGTCAATGATCAACCAGTAGAGGAAAATTTTTTGGTTAAAAACAGAAAAAAAGATCACGAGAATGTTTCCTATACGAATGATTTCGATCTCCAGTCTTTATTAGGGATTAAGAATCTTGGAAAAGATAGTTATTTCGTGATTGGTGACAACCGCCGGGCTTCCAAAGATAGCCGATCCTTTGGCGCGATTTCCGGGGATGCCATTTTGGGGAATGCACGCTTTGTATATTATCCTTTAACCCATATGCGCTTCATTTAATAGGAAAAAATCATTTATTCGTACCCATAGGGAGTAGCCTTTAGTGGCTTACGAATAAATGATTTTTTATTGAGGTCAAAACCCTTTTCAAAAAAGTTGGTGTCTTTCCAGCAAGTTGCGCTGATATTCCTGCACTTTTCCTGAAGAATTCACTGGGATCAGTCTGAGATTTTTGGAAGTTGGCTACAGCTTACTTTGTTATTTCACGATATGAGATCAAAGGGAGAAAATAGTAAAAATAATTTTGAAAGTAAGCGTTGACAGTACCTTTTTAAGCTGATATACTTTGCTTGTAAGTTAGGAAAAAGAACGAGGAATAACGCTGTAGTTATTTCTTGAGTTATGTTACTGAGAAGATCAGGCAGAACTCAGAATATATATCAAGTACACTTTCTATTGTAAAGTTTATTTGATATATACTCTGAGTTCTTTTTTCTGGAGAGGAGAAACAAATGAAAGTTAAAAAGATCATCAACAACAATGTTGCTTTAGTGGATAGAGGGGGACATGAATCGATTATCTACTTAACAGGAGTCGCATTTAAGAAAAAAGTTGGCCAACATATTTCTGACTCTGAAGTAGAAAAGACGTTTGTCTTAGATAGCCAAGATCGTTTGGAACACTTCAGCTATCTCTTATCCCGCGCCGATGATCAATTGATCCTGCTTGTAAATGAGCTCGTACAATATGGAGAAAAAGAAATCGGCAAAAGCGCCAATGATTATCTTTATTTAGCTTTATTGGACCATTTATCCTTTGCATTGAAACGAGCAAAAAAAGATCAATACTTGAGGAGTCCGTTGACGTGGGAGGTCAAAAAATTCTACCCTCGCTACTATCAAATTGGGTTAGAAGCATTGGAAAGAATCAATAAGACCTTTGATGTCACTTTTCCTGAAGATGAAGCCGTTGCCATTGCCTTACATTTCGTTAATTTACAGGAAACAAAAGCCAAGTTCGATGAACAGCTGGATGACATGGAAACATTACGAGATATGCTGAATATTATCAAATATCATTTCACCATCACTTTAGATGAAAACAGCATGAATTATATGCGACTTGTGACCCATCTCCAGTATTTCATCGAACGATTGCGAAAGAACCAATCTTATTCTGACAACGAGTCTCAGCTGTATAAACAAGTAAAGGCAATGTATCCGGAAGCATTTGCCGCTGTCGAAAAAATTGAGATCTATGTCAAAGGAAAGTTCAATAGTTACCTGACACAAGATGAATACACATACTTAATGATCCACATCAATCGTGTGACAGAAAGAGGAGAATGACATGAATCAATACCATGATTTCAATGAGCAAATCATCAAATTAGTTGGCGGAAAAGCCAATATCCAAGCCGTCGTCCATTGTATGACGCGCCTTCGTTTTACTTTGAAGGATCGCTCCAAAGCCGATACAAAAAAATTGCAAGAGCTGGAGGGAGTCATTGACGTTGTCAGTAATAATGTGGCATATCAAATTATCGTCGGTACCCATGTCAATGATGTCTATAAAGATTTGATCGACCAACTAGGGATGGCTGGGGATGAAGCGGACAAGCCAAAAACGAAGAAAAATCCAGTCAAAGCGATGCTTGATGTGATTTCAGAATCCATGACCCCTATTTTGGAACCCATCATCTGTGCTGGATTGTTAGCGGCATTTCTTTCGATTATTTCATTAACGGGTTTGATTTCGCCAGAAAGCTCCACCTATCAGATTTTTGATGCCTTACGGTCAGCGGTCTTTTATTTCCTACCTATTTTGATGGCAATGAGTTGTGCCAAACGTTTAGGTGCCAGCCCTTATTTAGCGGTAGCTTTAGCCGCGACTATTTTATCTGAGCCAATCAATGATGTTGCTGGTCTAAGCTTATTCGGTATCGGCTTGCCGCAAATCACTTATGCCAATAGCTTTATTCCCATCTTGCTAGCTGTTTGGTTCATGGGCTATGTAACAAAATTTGCTAAAAAAGTGATTCCAAAGAGTTTACAATATTTTATGTCTCCCTTGGTAATCATGCTGATTACGTTACCAGCCACACTTCTTGTTTTTGGTCCGTTAGGTTTTTATATCGGTGAAGGAATCATTGGCTTCTTCAATCTATTGATGGACACGATCGGAAGCTGGTTTGTGATGATGCTTTATTCGGCATTGCAACCATTTATCATTATGCTAGGAGCCGGTAACTTCATTATGCCGGTTGTTGCTTCTCTGATTGCCGCAAACGGTTATGATCCAGCGTTTATTTCATCATGTACCATCTCTGACATTGCCGTGGGGGGTGCGATGCTTGGTTACTTCTTGCGTGCGCGCAATTTGAAACAAAAACAACTTTTTGGAACAGTTACTTTATCTGCGATTTTAGGCGTAACCGAACCCGCGATCTATGGTGTATTTGTTAAATTCCGTCGTCCATTTATCGCTGTAATGATTGGTGGGGGACTTGGAGGATTATTCGCCGGACTAACTGGCGTTAAAGCCTATTCGATCGCTTGGGGATTATTTGGATTACCTGCTTATATTGGAGAAGGTGATTTCATGAATCTCTGGTTGATGGTGGCAGCAGTAGCCATTAGTTTTATCGGTGCGACAATCGCCGCGTATATGCTAGGAATTCCTGTTGAAAATGATGAAGTACCAACTGTTGAAGAAAAAGAAAAGACATCCTCTGAAATCATTCGCTCAACAGCTTTGAAAAATGTTGTTGAAGGAGAAGTTATTCCTTTGAATGAAGTCAATGACCAAGCGTTTTCAACGGGGGCTTTAGGAAAAGGAATCGGCATCAAACCTACGAGCAATACCATTCACTCTCCTGTTGATGGAGAAGTGTTGACAGTCTTTCCGACCAAACATGCCATTGGACTTCGCAGTGATCAAGGTGTAGAAGTGCTGATCCATATTGGGATCGATACCGTTTCGCTGGATGGAAACCACTTTGAAATGAACGTCAAACAAGGCGATCGCGTAACAGCAGGACAACCAATCGGTGAAGTGGATTTTGAAAAAGTCCGCGAAGCTGGTTATGATACGACGACGATGGTTGTTATTACGAATACCCAAGATTTCCTTGATGTGATCCCAACCTCAAATAATCGGTTGTTAAATTCGGATGATTTATTAAATATTGTCCTACAATAATTTGGACGAAAGTATGGACAAAAAGAAAGCGATGAAAAGGGCAAAAAGGTGAAGAGATGAAGATGAAAAGTGATTTTTTATGGGGCGGCAGCATCGCCGCCCATCAATGTGAAGGTGCTTGGCAAGAAGACGGTAAAGGACCGGCTATCATGGATTATGTCACGGTAGGCAGTTATGAGAAGCCCCGTGAGATCGATAAAGGAATTTTCCCTCAGAAGGTTTATCCTTCGCATACAGGAATTGATTTTTATCATCGTTACCAAGAAGACATTGCATTGTTTGCGGAAATGGGTTTTAAGGCATTGCGGCTATCAATCGATTGGTCCAGAATTTTTCCTAACGGGGACGAAACTGAGCCGAATCAAGCCGGCATCGATTTTTATCAAAAAGTAGTCGATACCTTATTAGCAAACGGCATCGAGCCGATCGTCACTCTTTATCATTTCGAAATACCTATTCACTTAGTGACAGAATATGGTTCGTGGACGAATCGCAAAGTCGTTGATTTCTACTTGCATTTTTGCCGCACGATGTTTGAAGCGTTTAAGGGAAAAGTCAAGTATTGGGCAACATTCAATGAAATGAACCATATCGATCCGCAAAGTGAGGCAAGTGATATTTTTACCTATATCATTGCTGGATTAAAATACTCTGAAATCGACGCTAAGCCACAAACATTAGCAACGGTTGGATACAATATGACGGTTGCAAGTTGTGCAGCAGTCAAGATGGGGCACGAAATTGATGAAAACTTCCAAATTGGCTGTGTTTTTGGTATTGAGCCGGTTTATCCTGCCAATTGCGATCCTGTCAATGTCTTAAATGCCTATAAGCAAATGGATCGTGATTTCTATCAGATTGATGCCATGTGCAACGGGGAGTTTCCATTGTACAAGTTGGCAGAATATGCGGATCAAGGTATTCATATCGAGGTTTCTGATGCAGATAAACAAGTATTTGCTGAGGGCAAACTTGATTTTATCGGTATGAATTATTATGCATCCTCAGTCGCAGAATACGAAGGCGCATCGGAAGGAAAAAGTGCTTTATTTGGTGGGCTGCAAAACCCTTATCTTGAAAGCAGCAAATGGGGTTGGACGATCGATCCGATCGGCATGCGTTATTTGTTAAACTATACGTATCGAAAATATGGATTGCCGATCATGATTACTGAAAATGGATTAGGGGCAGTGGATGAAATCGCTGAAGACGGCCAGATTCATGATGACTATCGCATAGATTACCTCCAAAGACACGTGGAACAGTTGCTCTTATCTGTTGAAGTGGATCAAGTGGACTGTATCGGTTATTTGACTTGGGCACCAATCGATCTTGTGAGTGCAACAACTGGTGAAATGAAGAAAAGATACGGATTTATCTATGTCGACAAACAAGATGATGGCACAGGTACCTATAAGCGGATGAAAAAAGACTCCTTTGATTGGTATCAGCAAGTGATCAAAACCAATGGCGCAAGTATAAAGGAAATTGGTCATGAGTAAAGTTTAGTCTTTGGTTCAGTTGAAGGCTATTTAGTCAATGCTAGTAACGAGTAAAACGTGAATGGGACCAATGAAGATCTAGAGAGAAAAAATTTCTTTCTAGATCTTTTTTATGCGTTCAGTGTTTCTAACCCTTTCCATGCCTTGAATCATCAGCTGATTTTGAACGGAGGGCTAGAGGAAAAGCTTCTGTAGAAAACGGAGAAACTTGAAGATGAGGTCACTTCATAGGATCACTTCATAGGAGAAAGAAAAAGAAGTTTTTTTACACAACGATCGATTTGTCACAATCCAGCTATTTTTTTCTTCAAAAAATGATAAGATGATTTGAGTAAAAACAGTAAAATGAAGTATAATTTTAATTAGGCTGAAAAATGGTCAGCGATATTCAAAGAAAAAGCAGGCCACCTGTGAATGGAACGACGGTATTTTACCTAATTGCTCTTCTTGGTAAGTCTAGTGGGTGTCTCAGAAGGGTGCCGTGAATTTTCAACAAGCAAAGTTAGGGTCAACGTGAATGAGTTAACAAGATCATTTTACGGAGCAAACAACCGCTGCATAGAGACAGGGAAAGAAAAGCTGAATTTTCGAGAATGGTGCCGTGGATTTCCAGAAGTGCTGGAGCTAGAGGTGCCTTTGGTCTCCAAGCGGGCGTCTCATATGCGTAGCTGCAACGACTAATAGACATTATTGGAACAAATTAGTGCAACTAAGTGGTATTCCCAATTAAATCAATTCATGGTAAAATGCGTAAGATACTCGGCGCTAAAATGACAGGAAACAGGCAAAAAGAGTGAGAGACTTGCTCGTTGTCGATACTCTTGTGAAAAGCCCAATCAATGTCTGAATAAGACAGGTATGAAAGGAAATTAATTATGAGTACCATCCAATGGTTTCCAGGCCATATGGCCAAAGCAAAACGTGAAGTAAGTGAAAAACAAAAATTTGTCGACATCGTTTTTGAACTTGTAGATGCGCGCTTACCGATCTCTTCAAGAAATCCAATGTTGGATCAAATATTACAACAAAAGCCACGATTGATCTTGATCAACAAAGCAGACTTAGCTGACCCGCAACAAACCAAACTGTGGGAAGGCTATTTTAGAAAACAGGGATTCTTAGCCATGGCAATCAATGCTCAGGACAGTCAAGGGATCAAGTTGATCGTCCCCAAAGCAAAAGAAGTCTTGCAAGAAAAAATTGCTCGGGATAAAGCTCGGGGACTTAAACCACGTCCAATCAGAGCAATGGTCATCGGAATTCCCAACGTAGGGAAATCGACATTGATGAATCGTTTGGTTGGCAAAAAAATCGCACAGACAGGGAATAAGCCCGGTGTAACAAAAGGGCAGCAATGGCTGCGTTTTGGGACAGAATTGGAATTGTTGGATACACCAGGAATTCTTTGGCCAAAATTTGAAGACCCTGAGATTGGCAAAAAGTTAGCACTCACTGGGGCTATCAAGGATCAGTTGATCCATTTAGATGATATCGCTCTATTTGGGTTGGATTTTTTTGCTCGGTATTATGAGGGCAGAATCGCTCAGCGTTATTCACTTTCCAAAGAAGAAGAACAGTGTTTGGCACCAGAGCTATTGATGAAGATCACTGAAAAACGGGGCTACAAAGACAATTATGACCGTGGCAGTGAACTAGTCGTTTTTGATATTCGCCAAGGAAAGCTGGGAAGGTATACATTAGATCGTTACGAGGAATTAGGTGAAAAAGATGAAGGAACCGATTAAAACTATCAAAGAGCGATTATTTGCCGAAGAGGTTGACCCGGCTTATGTGGCTCAACTGATGGCTGATGAACGTTCTGGCGTCCAAAAGCTGATTGCTCAATATCAAAATCAGCAGCGAAAACAGCAACAATTACAAGAAAAATATGCTGAGATGTCGGCCTTTGAACAAGAATTGAATCAAAAAGGGCTCCGTTTTGTGGCGGGATTAGATGAAGTCGGTCGGGGACCGCTAGCTGGGCCAGTGGTGGCAGCTGCAGTAGTTTTGCCAAAAAATTGCGGCATCATCGGATTGAATGATTCAAAACAACTTTCTGCGAAAAAAAGAGAAGAATTATTTATTGAGATCCAAAACAAAGCTGTAGCGATTGGCATCGGCATTGCGGACCATGAAGAAATTGATCGTGTCAATATCTATCAGGCCAGCAAGAATGCAATGAAGCGTGCGATTGATGATTTAGCGATCACACCAGAACATTTATTGATCGATGCCATGACACTTGATGTCGACATTCCTCAGACCAGCCTGATCAAAGGGGATGCACGTTCAATCTCGATTGCTGCAGCCAGTATTATGGCAAAGGTCTTTCGAGACAATTTAATGAAAGATTACCATGACATTTTTCCTCACTATGGATTTGATCAAAATGCCGGCTATGGCACCAAACAGCATCTAGCCGGATTGGCTACTCATGGGATTTGTCCGATCCATCGCAAAACATTTGCGCCTGTCAAGCAGTATGTAGAAAAATAAAATCGTTAAACTACCTCATTTTTGCGAATCTTGTTTTGAGATTCTTTAGAAATGAGGTTGTTTTATGTATTATCATGAATGTACGTCTTTCGATAAATTGCTGGTTCGTTTGGCTTTTGCCCAAGGCATCGGTATTCAAGGCCAATGGCGCGTGCTAAAAGGCTGTCTTTCAGAAAGAGATTGGTGGGTGACAGCAGAAAGGGCGACTCAGTTGGCTGGAATCACTCGCTTGGCTACCCGTTTTCAGGAATCATGGCATCAGCTGACGGAGAACGTTTTAGCAGAAAAAATGGGCGATCAATTATTTCTCACCTTTTTTTCCCAGGACTATCCCGCAGCGCTGAGAAAAATTGTGGATCCACCGCTGATCCTTTTTTATCATGGGAATCTAGCACTTTTCCAAAAACCTGCTCTGGCTTTTGTGGGGGCAAGACAGGCAACGAGCTATGGGCAACAAATTTGCAGAAAGATCATTCCGGAACTTGTTAAGAATGAGTATACGATTATTAGTGGATTGGCTCAAGGTGTTGATTGTTTTGCTCATGAAGCAGCAATCGAAAGCGGCGGACAAACCATTGCAGTAGTAGGAACAGGGCTAGATTGCTGTTATCCTAAGAGTTCCCAACATCTCTGTGATCAAATCAAGCAGGATCATTTACTGCTTAGTGAATATCCTCAAGGAACACCGCCATCTAAGTATCATTTTCCCATGCGGAATCGATTGATTGCGGGCATCGCACAAGCGGTTTGTGTGATTGAAGCCAAAGAAAAGAGTGGTTCATTGATCACAGCGCAGCTGGCTTTAGAAAATGGGAAGGAAGTTTTTGCCGTGCCAGGAGAAGCATTGACGGATCGATCAAAAGGCTGCCATCAGTTGATTCAAGACGGAGCAAAATGCACATTATCAGCGGAAGATATCTTGATAGAGTTGCCCTAGATTTTTGGTCTTCTAATGATCCTTTCTTGACAAAACTTTTTCTGAAAGCTATGATAAGCTACGATTTGGATGTTTGGACAGCAAGTGAATTGTTTGCCGAATATATTATAGTAGGAAAAAAAGAAGGAAGGAGCCATTTTTTATATGGCATATAAATATCTAGTGATCGTGGAGTCGCCTGCAAAGGCGAAAACCATTGAAAAATACCTCGGACGCAACTACAAAGTTGTGGCGAGTGTGGGGCACATTCGTGATTTGCCGAAAAGTAAGATGGGGATTGACGTCGAAAATGACTATGAACCACATTACATCTCGATTCGCGGTAAGGGCGATGTCATTAAAAGTCTTCGTTCAGCTGCCAAAAAAGCAGAAAAAGTCTACCTCGCAAGTGACCCGGATAGAGAAGGGGAAGCTATTGCTTGGCATTTGGCTTTCTTGTTAGGTCTCGATTTAAACGAAAAGAATCGTGTTGTGTTTAACGAAATTACCAAAGATGCTGTAAAAGCAGCTTTTAAAGAACCTCGTTCGATTGATGTCGATCTAGTTGATGCCCAACAAGCACGTCGTGTGCTGGACAGGCTAGTGGGGTATTCCATCAGTCCGATTTTATGGCGGAAAGTTAAAAAAGGATTAAGTGCAGGTCGTGTTCAATCGGTGGCATTGAAGATTATTATTGATCGGGAAAAAGAGATTCGTGACTTTATTCCAGAAGAATACTGGAGCATCGATGGCAACTTTAAAAAAGCGACCAAGAAATTTAAAGCAGCCTTCTGGGGACTAGACGGCAAAAAGAAAAAATTACCAAATGCCGAAAGTATCAAAGAAGTGACGGATCGCTTAGATGGCAAAGACTATCAAGTGACCAAGGTAGAAAAGAAAGAACGAAAACGTAATCCTTCCGCTCCCTTTACAACGAGTAGTCTGCAACAAGAAGCTGCCCGCAAACTGAATTTCCGTACGCGGAAAACCATGATGGTTGCGCAACAGCTTTATGAAGGGATTCCTCTAGGCAAGCAAGGAACGGTGGGGTTGATTACGTATATGCGTACAGACTCTACCCGGATTGCAGATACTGCCAAAGCTGAAGCAGCAGAGTTTATCGAAACAACTTATGGTTCCGCTTTTTCCGCTCACGGTGGCAAGAAAGTCAAAAATGCCCAAGGCGCACAAGATGCCCATGAGGCAGTTCGTCCAACCAGTGTCATGCGTACGCCGGAAGAGATGGAAAAATACTTGGACAAAGATCAGCTGAAACTCTATCGCCTGATTTGGGCCCGGTTTGTGGCTAGCCAAATGACGCCTGCCATTTTAGATACAATGAAAGTGACACTACAGCAAAATGGCGTTATGTTCATAGCGAATGGGTCCAAAATCAAATTTAAAGGATTCATGCAAGTGTATGTGGAGGGTCGGGATGATGGCAAAGAAGACAAAGAAAATATTTTGCCGGAATTGAACGAAGGAGACGTTGTTCAGTCGGTCTCTATCGAACCAAAACAACATTTCACGCAACCGCCTGCTCGCTATAGCGAAGCTACGCTGATCAAAACTTTAGAAGAAAATGGTGTGGGACGACCATCGACTTATGCACCAACGTTAGAAACGATCCAACGCCGCTATTACGTCAAATTGACTCAAAAACGGTTTGAACCTACCGAATTAGGCGAAATCGTCAATTCATTGATCGAAGAATTCTTCCCGCAAATCGTCGATACACACTTCACAGCTGAGATGGAAAGCAGTTTAGACAGTATTGAAGCAGGAAAACAAGAATGGATCAAAGTTGTAGATCAATTTTATCGTCCTTTCGAAAAAGAATTATCGAATGCAGAAGAAAACATTGAAAAAATTCAGATCAAAGATGAGCCTGCTGGCTTTGATTGCGACATTTGCGGTCATCCAATGGTGATCAAGTTAGGTCGTTATGGAAAATTCTATGCTTGCAGCAATTTCCCTGATTGCCGCAACACCAAACCAATCGTAAAAGAAATCGGTGTTGAATGTCCCGTTTGTCACCAAGGGCAAGTTGTTGAAAGAAAATCGAAGAAGAATCGTATTTTCTTTGGCTGTACCCGTTATCCAGAATGTGACTTTACATCTTGGGATAAACCAGTCGGAAGAAATTGTCCAAAATGTGACAACTATTTGGTTGAAAAGAAAGTCAAAGGCGGCAAGCAAGTCGTTTGTATCAAAGGTGATTACGAGGAAGACGTGCAAAAATAGTTGCCTCGTAACCCTTACAAATAACAAATAAAGTGAACGAAGTGTCTGCTGCCAGACAGTAGGCTACTGTGTTCCTTTTCAAAAATCAGAGCTGTGACAGAAGGAATAGAATAAAAAATAGGTGAATGACGAAAGAGATTCTAAGAAACTCAGATTTTGCCGAGGAAATATTTTTTTGTTTTAGTCACTTTTGACACAGGCTCTTTTACTATAAAGGAGACGAAGTATGAAAGAAATCAATGTCATTGGTGCTGGGTTAGCTGGGAGCGAAGCCGCATGGCAAGCTGCTGAAGCTGGAGTGTCCGTCAATCTGTATGAAATGCGCCCTAAGAAAACAACAGAGGCACACCATACGAACAATTTTGCGGAACTTGTTTGCACAAATTCCCTGAGAGGGAACAATTTAACTAATGCAGTAGGTGTTTTAAAAGAAGAAATGCGTCGCTTGAATTCAGTGATCCTAACTTCGGCAGATCAGACAGCTGTTCCAGCTGGCGGAGCTTTAGCGGTTGATCGGGATGATTTCTCTGAACTAGTGACCAAGCGGGTAAAAGAACATCCATTGGTAACAGTGATTGAAGAAGAAATCACTGAAATCCCAGAAGGCATCACGGTGATTGCTACCGGACCATTGACTTCTGAACCGTTATCCAAGGCGATTCAAGCCTTCAATGGATCGGAAGGTTTCTATTTCTATGATGCTGCAGCGCCAATCATTGATAAATCAACCATTGATATGGACAAAGTCTACTTGAAATCCCGCTATGACAAAGGGGAAGCCGCCTACCTCAACTGTCCCATGACGGAAGAAGAATTCTATGCCTTCCGTGAAGCCTTGGTAAATGCCGAAGTCGCGCCATTGAAAGAATTTGAAAAAGAAAAATTCTTTGAAGGCTGTATGCCTATCGAAGTCATGGCATCTCGCGGTCCTAAGACGATGCTGTTTGGTCCAATGAAACCAGTTGGATTAGAAGATCCAAAGACAGGCAAACGACCTTATGCAGTCATCCAGTTGCGCCAAGACAATGCGGCAGCTTCTTTATACAACATCGTAGGTTTCCAAACCCATTTGAAGTGGGGCGAACAAAAACGTGTCTTTCGCATGATTCCTGGATTAGAGCAAGCGGAATTTGTTCGTTATGGCGTGATGCATCGAAATAGTTTCATGAATTCTCCACAACTGCTGCAGCAAACCTACCAATCCCGCAAACGGGATGACTTGTTCTTTGCCGGTCAAATGACGGGTGTCGAAGGGTATGTAGAAAGTGCTGCCAGTGGCTTAGTCGCTGGTATCAACGCAGCAAAACTGGCGAAAGAAGAAGAACCAATCATCTTCCCACAAGAAACTGTCATCGGCAGCATGGCCTATTACATTACGCATGCTGAAGGCAAACATTTCCAACCGATGAATGCCAACTTTGGGCTGCTTCCAGAGCTTCCAGAACGGATCAAAGATAAAAAGTCTCGCTATGAAGCATTGGCTAATCGTGCGCTTACGGCTTTAGAGTCAGCAAAAGAAACAGTTGTAAATTGATTATCAAAAACTTTCTCACGAGAAATTGTTGAGAAAGTTTTTTTTTGAATTGTCTTGAAACTTGGTAGCGGTTGTCATATGATTGTTAATAACAATAGTAAAGGTGGTGACGATCGTGATTGGCGAATGGGTCACAGGATTTCAAGAGTACTTGCAGCAGTTTCCCTTTTATATTCTGATAGTAGGTTGGCTGATCGTGCTTTTTGTTTTGATAGTTGTCGTTTTTCTGCTTTTCAGTTTGCTGCTCGGACCGTTTATGTGGCTGTTCAATCGCTTGACCGACAAAAATCGCAGCAATGTTTTAGGCCATGACGATTTCTTGATCGGTGAGCTCACAGAAAAGATCGTCGGAAATGCTCTTGGTGAAGTGATGGAAATTGGTAGTAAAACCGCGCGTTCCGTTTATCCGGCAAAGTTTTACAAAGAAGAAGATATTCGGGAAAAAAGAGAATTGCCCATCGGCACCAAAGTGATTATTGTTGATTTTGATAAAAAAGGTATTGCATTAGTGGTGGAAAACCACAACTTTATTGAATAGGGAGTGTTGAAAAATGTTAGAGACAGGGAATGCATTAGAGTTTTTAAGTAACCCCATTTTTTGGATTATCGTTTTAGTTGTTTTGTTGATCGCATTTTTAATGATTCGTTACCGCATCGGCAAACCAGATGAAGCGTTGATCGTAACTGGGTCTTTTTTAGGCAAAGAAGGCATCAAGATATTGAAGAATAGCGGAACATTCGTGATTCCGATTGTTCAGAAAGCACATAAATTGAGTTTATTGACGCATAAACTTGAAATCGGAACCCCAGAAGTGTATACCGAACAAGGTGTACCGATCAAAGCAAGTGCGACCGTGTTAGTAAAAGTTGGAAACAGCACGGAATCTATCAAGACAGCCGCAGAACAATACTTAGGCAAATCAACGGCTGAATTAGAAGATGAAGCACAAGAGGTATTGGAAGGTCACTTACGGGCAATTTTGGGAACCATGACAGTAGAAGCTATTTACAAAAACCGTGATGACTTTGCGGAACAAGTGCAAGAAGTTGCTTCTACAGACTTGAAAAAGATGGGTTTAGAGATCGTTTCGTTTACGATCAAAGATGTGAGTGACAGCAATGGCTATTTGGATGCTTTAGGACGGCCGCAGATCGCTGAAGTGAAGAAAAATGCCGAAGTGGCAGAATCCAATGCGCTAAGAGAAACTCGGATCAAACAAGCCGAAAATGAGCAGTTGGCGCAGCACGAAGAAATTCGTCGTCAAACAGAGATTGCCGAAGCCACCAAAGATATGGCATTGAAACAAGCGCAATACAAACAAGAACGAGAAGTAGCAGATGCCAAAGCGGAACAGATCGCTGTAGGCGAAAAAATGAAAGTCCAATTGATCGAACAAGAAAAGAACATCGAGATCCAAGAAAAACAAGCCGAATTGACGGAAAAAGAATTGAATGCGACTGTTCGTAAAAAAGCAGAAGCCGACAAATATGTTGTGGAACAAAATGCCTTAGCAGACAAAGCCAGAGAAATCGCTCGGGCCCAAGCCGAAGCCGAAAAAGTCAAATTAGCAGCCCAAGCCGAAGCAGAAAGAATCGAAAAACTTGGTTCAGCCGACGCCGAACGGATTGCCAAAGTCGGTCAAGCCGAAGCAGAAAGCCGCGAAAAAATGGCTATCGCTTTAACGAAACTGAACGAAGCAGGTATTTTGATGGAATTCATCAAAGTATTGCCAGAAATTGCCAAGGAAGTCAATGCACCACTTAGCAATATCGATAAAGTAGTCAGCTTCGGAGGCAATGACGGATTACACGACATGGGAGAAGCCGGTCTAGCCCGGACATTTGATACCATCAAAGAAACAACCGGTCTCGATCTCGTCAACCTCATCAATCAAACCATGTCTACCAAACAAGGAAACAAAGAACTCGTAGCAGCAATCGAAAGCCAAAAGCCAGTAGAAAGCCAACCAAACACAGACAATAACACCCAACCAATCGAATAACCCAAACAACGCACTCAAACGAGTGCGTTTTTGCTGCGAATCACTGCGATTGACACTCGTAAGAGTGGCATGCAAGTTCTTCTTAGCGCGAAGTGCTTAGAAGCAACTGTAGGCGAAGTAAAGCGTAGACGAGCAGATGATGAGCAGCGGGGAGCAAAGCGAGCGTAGTAACCTTGAAAAGAATCACTGCGATTGACCCTGGAAAGAGTGGCATGCAAGTTCTTAGCACAAAGCGAGAAGCTACTGTAGGCAAAGCAAGCGCCAAGTTGAATTTGGGGCGAGACCTTCGCAAATTTTTTGTGTAAATCATAACAGGTGAAAAAAGCGCCGAGAAAAGCGACGAATTTTTCTAAGTTCTCCCTTAAAGAATTTTCATAATTATGTCTAAACTTTGAAATATTGGTTAAATTCTGACAATTCGTTTGTTTTTTTTAAAACTCTGTGATACAGTTATTTCGAGTCATGAAATGGGGGATTAGTTTGTCGGAGAACGAGCTTCAAAATGATTTTTTTCGTTATCTAATTGTTGAGCGTGGCTATTCTGACAAGACCAAGTCTGCTTATCAAGAAGATATGGAAGACTTCTTTCGTTTTTTAAAAGAGTCAGGAAATGGAGATTTTCTTGCCATTGATCACCGTGACGTCAGAGTATACCTTAGTTTTTTGAATGAACGCAATTACAGTCGCAATTCGATCAGTCGGAAAATGGCTAGTTTGCGGTCCTTCTATCAATTTTTAACAAAACATGAAGTCATTAAAGAGAATCCATTTGCTTATATTCACTTGAAGAAAAAGAACGCCAAGTTGCCGCGTTTTTTTTATGAAAAAGAAATGGAAGCACTGTTTGAAAGTGTAAAAGGTCACGAACCCTTGCAGCAGCGAAATCGTGCCTTATTAGAAATTCTTTATGGCTCTGGGTTGCGAGTCAGCGAGTGCAGCAATTTGACTCTCTCAGATATTGATTGGGAGAATGGGGTTCTGCTGATCCACGGAAAAGGAAACAAGGATCGTTACGTGCCTTTTGGCAGTTTTGCACAGGAAGCCTTACGAGACTATATTTCATCTGGTCGCCAACAGTTGATGGAGAAACAGCATAAAAAGCACGAGACTGTCTTTGTCAATCATTTGGGTGACGGAATCACAGCAACAGGTATCGAATATGTGTTGAATCAAATCATTCGTAAAAGCAGTTTGGACAGTAAGATCCACCCGCATATGTTGAGGCACACCTTTGCTACTCACTTATTAAATCATGGCGCTGATATGCGAACTGTCCAGGAATTATTGGGGCATGCCAACTTATCTACGACGCAGATCTACGCCCATGTAACGAAAGACAGCTTGCAAAAAAATTACCGCCAATTTCATCCAAGAGCATAACAAATTGGCAGCAGGAGGAAAGAATTATGAAATCACCTTTTCATTCAACCACGATTTGTGCTGTTGAAAAAGATGGCAAATTCGCAATGGCCGGAGATGGCCAAGTAACAATGGGAGAGCAAGTCGTCATGAAGGGGACTGCTCGCAAAGTACGCCGAATCTACAATGGGGAAGTCGTTGTTGGCTTTGCCGGAAGTGTGGCGGATGCTTTCACACTAGAAGAAAAATTTGAAGAAAAACTCAATGAATATAATGGAAATCTGCAACGAGCGGCTGTTGAATTGGCACAAGCATGGCGGACGCAACAGTCCATGCAAAAATTAGAAGCAATGTTGATCGTCATGAATCAAGAAGAAATGCTGTTGGTTTCCGGAACAGGGGAAGTCATTTCGCCTGACGAAGGAATTTTAGCTATCGGTTCTGGCGGCAATTATGCACTTGCTGCTGCTAGAGCGATGAAACGTTACGGCGGCGACCTTTCTGCAAAAGAAATTGCCGAAGGCGCATTGAACATTGCCGCGGATATTTGTGTCTTTACCAATCACAACATTATCGTTGAAGAGTTTTAAAGAGGGATGAAGCTATGACAAATCAAAATATATCACCAAAAGAAATCGTCAAAGAATTAGACCAATACATTGTTGGTCAAAACAGCGCCAAAAAATCTGTTGCGGTAGCCTTGCGTAATCGCTACCGTCGTCTCCAATTAGATGAGAAAATGCAGCAAGATGTGACGCCAAAGAATATTTTAATGATTGGACCAACTGGTGTCGGAAAAACAGAGATCGCTCGCCGATTAGCGAAGATCGTCGATGCGCCTTTTGTTAAATTGGAAGCTACTAAATTTACAGAAGTCGGTTATGTCGGACGCGATGTGGAATCCATGATTCGGGATCTTGTGGAAAACGCGATTCAAATCGTAAAAAAAGAACAGTACAAAAACGTTCGTCTTCAAGCACAAAAGAAAGCGAACCGCCGCTTGGTCAAAGCATTGGTTCCTGGAATCAAAAAAGAACAAAAGAAATCTACAAATCCCTATGAACAAATGATGAATATGTTCAATCCTGCCCAACAAGCAGAAGAACCAAAAGAAGAATTGACGGACGAAATTCGCAGCAACCGTCAAGCCATCTATGAGCAATTAGAAAAAGGTTTGTTAGACAATCGTGAAGTAACGATCCAGGTGGATGAACCAAAAACTCAGTCGCCTATGATGAACAACGGTTTGGAACAAATGGGGATTGATTTGAATGAAACATTGGGTGCGCTGAAACCGCAAAAGAAAATCGAACGGACAGTCACCGTAAAAGAAGCGCGAGAAATATTGATCCAAGAAGAATCATCCAAATTAGTGAATGATGCAGACATCCATAGTGCGGCATTGCGTTTGGCAGAATCTAGTGGGATTATCTTCCTTGATGAAATTGATAAGATTACCTCAAAATCGCAACAATCAGGAGAAGTTTCTCGCGAAGGCGTTCAACGAGATATTTTACCAATCGTGGAAGGCTCGCAAGTCAATACGAAATACGGTCCGCTACAAACTGACCATATCCTCTTCATTGCTTCAGGTGCCTTTCATTTGTCAAAACCAAGTGATTTGATTCCTGAATTACAAGGTCGTTTCCCAATCCGAGTAGAACTTGACGATTTGACAAAAGAAGATTTTGTCAAGATCTTGACGGAACCGAACAACGCTTTGATCAAACAGTACATTGCCTTGTTGGGCACAGAGAATGTCACAGTTACCTTTACACTTGAAGCAATCCAAAAAATTGCGGAAATTGCCTTTCAAGTCAATCGCGACACTGATAACATTGGTGCCCGTCGCTTACACACGATTTTAGAGAAGTTACTTGAAGATTTATTGTTTGAAGCATCTGATATGCAAATGGGTGAAATCACGATTACAGAAGCCTATGTTGAAGACAAACTTGCTTCCATTGCCAAAGACGAAGACCTAAGCCGGTATATTTTATAAAGGGAGAGAACCAATGAAAACACTTTTAGAAAAGACACGACAAATCAATGAGCTATTGCAACAAAAAAATACCTTTAATCTTGCATCTGATTTACCTTATGATAAAATGGCGGTTATTCTAGGCGATATATTGGACAGCAATGCTTATATCATCAGCAGCGATGGTAGTGTATTAGGGTTTGTTGAAACCCATGATGTCAACAATGAACGAATCAAGAAGATGTTTGTAGAAAAACAATTTCCTAAAAATTATACTAGTTTAGTCGATAATTTATCTTCAACAGAAGCAAATGTTCCTATCAGCAACGATATGACGGCTTTCCCTATTGAAATGCGGGAGTTCTATCCCAATGGCTTGACTACTATTGTACCAATCTATGGTGCGGGAGAACGGCTGGGAACGATCATTTTATCTAGGATCGAAAAAACCTTCGATGATGATGATCTTGTCTTAGCAGAATACAGTGCAACTGTTGTTGGTATGCAGTTTCTTTATCAAAAATCTCGTAACATTGAAGAAGATGTTCGTAGTGCAACTGCTGTACAAATGGCGATCAATACATTGTCTTACAGCGAATTGAAAGCTGTTCAAGCGATCTTTGAAGCATTAGAAGGAGACGAAGGGCGTTTGACAGCCTCCAGCATTGCGGACCGGATCGGAATCACACGTTCTGTGATCGTAAATGCATTGCGTAAATTAGAATCAGCAGGTATCATTGAATCACGTTCTTTAGGAATGAAAGGAACGTATTTAAAAGTGTTGAATAGTCGTTTCAAAGAGGAATTGAACAAACATCAATATTAGGAGATGGCGATATGACAGTTACGATCAGCGCAGGGCATTTGCAGGCAACAATTGCCGAAAAAGGAGCCGAACTGCAAAGTTTGATTGATGTAAATACCAACTTGGAGTATATTTGGCAAGCTGATCCTGCACATTGGGGCAAGCATGCACCAATCTTATTTCCAATAGTCGGTGCGTTGAAAGAAAATCAATACCGCTACAAAGGCCAAACCTATCACTTGCCGCGGCATGGTTTTGCTCGGGATATGATCTTTGAAGTCGTCGAGCAACAAACGGACTTTGTCCGTTTATTGTTAGCTAGCAACGAGGAAACCAAAAAGATTTATCCTTTTGCGTTCCAACTGTTTGTCAGCTATGAACTTGGCGGTGACGGTCTGGTTGTGAAGTATCAAGTGGTCAATGATGGCCAAGAAGAAATGCTTTTTTCCATCGGCGGACATCCGGCATTTAATGTGCCTTTAGGAACGGATGCGACTTTTGAGGACTTCTATCTTACTTTCTCACCTAAAAAGTCTCGAGTGAAACTCCCGTTGGTGGGAAACTATATTGATCTGGAACAGCGCACGTTGGGGCAGACCAACACCGATCTCAGATTGACGCATGGGATGTTCGAGAATGATGCGTTGATCTACGAGACGAAAGGCTTGAATTCCTTTTCGATCCGCAGTGAAAAATCTCCTCACAGTGTGACATTGAGTTTTAACAATATGCCATATGTTGGCTTTTGGTCGACTTATCCGGTTGAATCGCCCTTTTTATGTATCGAGCCTTGGGTAGGCATTGCGGATACGTTAGATGCGACTGGAGAGCTAAGCGAAAAAGTCGGCATTCAGCGTTTGGTAGCAAATGAGCAGTTTGAAACCAAGTATTCAATTACAGTGAAGTAAACAGAGCTGAATAAAAAAAAGAAGCTGGGACGAAAGCCATCAATGACTTCTCCCAGCTTCTCCTATTCTTTTTTATTTAAACCAAAAGAGATCCGGCTTTCGGTACCGTTTTTAATGCGCTTGATATTTTCCCGATGGCGGATAAAAATAAAACAGGTGACGCCAATGGCAATACAAGTCAGCAACAGGTTTGGTTTTGGTAAAATCATTGGTGCGATGTAAGGCAATACGATGGTCGATAAAGTGATCAAACAGGCTGCTATCATACTGGTCAGACTGACCATGCTGGTTACAAACAAACAAATGACAAAAATAAGCGCTGAATAAATAAAGAAAATCGGATTGTAGCCTAAGAGCATCCCGGCACTGGTCGCCACCGCTTTACCGCCTTTAAATTTGGCGAAAATCGGAAAAGTATGACCGATGATAGCACAAACGCCAAACCAGAGGGGATTGATTGCAGTGATGGCAAAGATCGCCGGTAATGAAGTGGCAAGGGTTCCTTTTAAAATATCCATCAGTAGAACAATGATCCCCGCCTTTTTGCCAAGAACACGAAAGGTATTTGTAGTCCCTGTATTCCCGCTGCCGAATTGGCGGATGTCTTTTTTGAAGAATAGCTGACCGATCCAGACTCCAGATGGAATCGAACCGAGCAAATAAGCAATAAAAAGTAATAGAATCGTCTTCATGATAACCCACTTTCCTTGAAAGTCTAGAGCAATTTTAGCATGAAACTGCCGCAGCAACAATAAGAAAATACTGGAGCTGTGTGAAAAAAGGCTGCAATTGCTAGGCAATTCAATCAATGAAAGTGACTTTGCCTTGTCGAACGATGGGAAAAAGGATAAGATAGTTTAGAAAAATGTTCGCTTGAAAAAAGCCGATTTTATGGTAAGATTTTTTTTGCGAATTAATCCTGTTGGGTTTCAGTGAAAACCCACTTAATTTAGTTAAAGGAGCGGTGGCTTTGGCAAAGAAAACCACAGAGTATAATGATGCCTCGATTCAGGTCTTAGAAGGCTTAGAGGCAGTGAGAAAGCGACCTGGTATGTATATCGGATCGACTGACGGCCGAGGCTTGCACCATTTGGTCTATGAGATCGTTGATAATGCTGTCGATGAAGCATTATCAGGATTCGGGGACGAAATTGATGTCACCATCCACAAAGACAATAGTATCAGCGTTCGCGACAATGGTCGGGGAATGCCAGTAGGAATGCATGCTTCAGGGATTCCTACTGTGGAAGTTATTTTTACTGTCTTACATGCTGGCGGAAAGTTCGGTCAAGGAGGCTATAAGACCTCTGGAGGCCTTCACGGCGTCGGAGCTAGTGTTGTGAATGCACTGTCCAGTTGGTTAGAAGTTTCCATCGTACGGGACGGCATCGAATACCAACAAAAATTCAAAGATGGCGGCAAACCTAACGGCACGTTGAAGAAAATTGGGAAAACGAGAAAAGCTACTGGAACCACCGTACGGTTTAAGCCAGATGACACGATCTTTACCACAACGAAATTTTCTTATGACACATTAGCAGAACGATTGCGAGAATCAGCTTTCTTGCTAAAAGGTGTGAAAATCACCTTGACAGATGAGCGGGCTGAGGTCCAGCAAGAGATCTTTTTATTTGAAGAGGGCATCAAGGAATTTGTTGATTACTTAAATGAAGAGAAGGATACCTTGACGCCGGTGGTTTATTTTTCTGGCACAAAAGAGGCCATTGAAGTGGAGGTCGCGTTCCAATACAATGACGGCTATTCCGAAAATGTCCTGTCCTTTGTCAATAACGTTCGGACCAAAGACGGCGGTACTCATGAAGTAGGAATGAAAATCTCCATGACTAAAGCATTCAATGAGTATGCACGAAAAGTTGGCTTGCTGAAAGAGAAAGACAAAAATCTGGAAGGTAGCGACTTTCGTGAAGGCTTAGCGGCAGTTCTATCCATCCGGGTGCCGGAAAATCTGCTGCAATTTGAAGGGCAAACAAAAGAAAAACTAGGCACACCGATCGCGCGAAATGCGGTGGATAACGTGATTGGCGAGCAATTGGGTTATTACTTGCAAGAAAATAGCGAAATGAGCCAGATGCTGGTCCGTAAAGCCATTAAGGCGCGAGAAGCCCGAGAAGCAGCTCGGAAAGCCCGGGAAGAAAGCCGCAGCGGTAAAAAGCGTAAAAAGGGCGAATCATTACTGTCCGGAAAACTGACACCAGCGCAATCTCGTAATCCGAAAAAAAATGAACTGTACTTAGTCGAAGGGGACTCAGCTGGCGGTTCCGCGAAACAAGGTCGAGATCGCAAGTTCCAAGCGATTCTTCCTTTACGGGGAAAAGTCATCAATACCGAAAAGGCGAAGATGCAGGATATTTTGAAAAACGAAGAAATCAATACCATGATTTATACGATTGGTGCGGGAGTCGGTCCTGAATTTTCGATTGAAGACTGCAATTATGACAAAGTGATCATTATGACCGATGCCGATACCGATGGCGCCCACATTCAAGTCTTACTATTGACCTTCTTTTATCGCTACATGAAACCATTGATTGAAGCCGGCAAAGTGTATATCGCATTGCCTCCTTTATATAAAGTATCAAAAGGCCTAGGTAAAAAAGCCGTAGTTGAATATGCTTGGACAGATGATGAGTTGAATTCCGTGACCCAAAAGATCGGTAAAGGCTATATGCTGCAACGGTACAAAGGGTTAGGTGAGATGAATGCAGATCAGCTTTGGGAGACCACGATGGATCCTGAAACAAGAACATTGATTCGGGTTCGAATCGATGATGCGGCACAAGCGGAACGACGGGTCACTACATTGATGGGGGATAAAGTAGAACCCCGGCGAAAATGGATCGAAAGTCATGTTCAATTTAGTTTGGAAGAAGACGGCAGTATTTTAGAGAAGAAAGAAGAGACGATCCCTGGATTGGTCGAAGAAAAATTACAAGAAGCTGAGCAAACTTCAGCCATCAGCTTGTTTGAGGATTAGGAGGGGATCTCTTGGAACATAAAAACAACATACAGGAATTGACATTAGAAGAAGTAATGGGCGATCGTTTCGGCAGATATTCCAAATACATTATTCAAGAACGGGCATTGCCTGATATTCGCGATGGTTTAAAACCTGTTCAGCGGCGTATTTTATTTGCTATGAATCAAGATGGCAACACCTATGATAAAGGCTTTCGTAAATCAGCAAAATCTGTAGGGAATATCATGGGTAATTTTCACCCCCATGGGGATTCCAGTATCTATGAAGCCATGGTTCGCATGAGTCAAGACTGGAAATTGCGTCAAATCTTGATTGAAATGCACGGAAACAACGGAAGCATGGATGGCGATCCACCGGCAGCCATGCGTTATACAGAAGCTCGGCTATCTGAACTAAGTGGTGAGTTACTAAAAGACATTGAAAAAGATACTGTCGAATTAGTATGGAACTTTGACGATACCGAAAAAGAACCTACTGTTTTGCCGGCAAAATATCCCAATCTGTTGGTCAACGGCTCAACAGGGATTTCTGCTGGGTATGCGACGGAAATCCCCACACACAATTTAAGTGAAGTCATTGACGGAACGATTTATCTGATTGATCACCCGAATGCTTCTTTGGATAAATTGATGGAATTCATTCCCGGTCCAGATTTTCCGACTGGGGGAATCTTGCAAGGAAAAGAAGAGATCAAGAAAGCCTATGAAACAGGTCGCGGAAAAGTGATCTTACGTTCAAAGACGAAAATCGAAGACATTAAAGGCGGCAAACAACAAATCGTCATCAATGAGATACCGTATGAAGTCAATAAAGCCAATCTAGTCAAAAAAATGGATGAGATTCGCTTAAACAAAAAAATCGATGGGATTGCCGAAGTCCGGGACGAAACGGACCGTACTGGTTTGCAAATCGTGGTTGAACTGAAGAAAGATGCCAATGCTCAAGGGATTTTGAATTATCTGTTTAAAAATACGGAGCTGCAGATCAACTACAATTTCAACATGGTAGCCATCGATGAAATGCGTCCGCAGCAAGTCGGACTGAAACATATCTTAGAAAGTTATGTAAAACACCGCCGGGAAGTTATTGTTAAACGGAGTCGCTATGAGCTGAATAAAGCCAAAAAACGTCAGCATATCGTTGATGGATTGATGAAAGCTTTGTCGATCCTAGATGAAGTGATCGCGACGATCCGCAGCAGTAAAGACAAGAAAGATGCCAAGAATAATTTGGTCGTTCAGCATGGCTTTACGGAAGAACAGGCGGAAGCCATCGTCACATTACAATTGTATCGTTTAACCAATACGGATATCACGCAACTACAGGCAGAAGCCCAAGAGTTAGCTGAAACGATTCGCGAATTGACGAAAATTCTGAATGAAGAAACTGAATTATTGAAAGTCATCAAAAAAGAGCTAAGAGAAATCAAGAAGAAATACCACTCGGATCGGATGACTGAGATTGAAGCCGAGATCCAAGAAATCAAAATCGAAACTCAAGTGCTTGTCGCTCAAGAAGATGTCGTGGTAACTGTTACGACAGACGGCTATGTCAAACGCAGTAGCTTACGTTCTTATGGTGCTTCTAAACCGGAAGAATTAGGCATGAAGGAAGGCGATTCTCTTCTTTACAGTGGACAAGCCAGTACATTGGATCATTTGCTGCTAGTGACTAATAAAGGAAATGTCATTTATCGTCCGATTCATGAACTACCGGATCTCAAATG
Source organism: Enterococcus sp. (assembly GCF_022711995.1). Taxonomy (GTDB): domain Bacteria; phylum Bacillota; class Bacilli; order Lactobacillales; family Enterococcaceae; genus Enterococcus_D. The sequence goes on along the minus strand of NZ_JALAHI010000169.1, from coordinate 780 downwards.
GAAAGATCTTGGAGAACATATTTCCCAGACAGTCATGAATCTCGCTATTGAAGAAACGATTTTGGCGGTATTTACTTATCAAGAACTTGATCCCCAAAAGAATTTCGTCTTGATCAGTAAAAATGGCCTGATCAAACAAACAAGAATGACCGAATTTGAACCGTGGCGTACCTACAAGAGTCGGCCATTGACCATGATGAAACTAAAAGATGATGCCGATGAACTCGTCAATGTCTATTTAGCCGATCAAAATGAACCGTTGGATGTCTTTTTAGTGAGTCATCGCGGGTTTGGCTTACGCTATCCATTAGCTGAGGTGCCCGTTGTTGGACCAAAAGCAGCTGGTGTCAAGGCCATGAATCTAAAAGAAGACGATCAAATCATCAATGGTTTACTGGTCTATTCAGAAGGGGATACGCCAGTGATCCTAGTCACTCAGCGTGGCGCTGTTAAACGAATGTTAGCGCAAGAAATCAGTCAGTTAGGACGAGCAAAACGAGGGTTGATGGTTCTTAGAGAGTTGAAGAAGAATCCGCATCGTGTCGTGTACATGGGAACTGGTGAAAACCAATCGCTGATTCTGACTACTCAAAAAGGTCAAACGGTTGAAGTCGACACCAATCAGGTGCCAATCAATGATCGGACTTCGAATGGTTCCTTTGTCACAGATGAAAAAACCAGTGGCTTGATCCATGAAGTGACACAAGTGATTGATCCTACGATTCAAGAAGATTCTGTACTATAAATTAAACAGTAAACACACAACTGTACCAATACAGT
>NZ_JALAHI010000168.1 GCF_022711995.1 Enterococcus sp. | reverse complement strand
GCAAAAAGTCAGAGGAATCCACCGTAATAGCATATGATTCGGGTTCACTTGTTGGAAGATGACTTATGACACAGTCCCTGTATTGCTCCTGCGGTGCAGTAGCTCCTCGTCGCAAAAAGTCAGAGGAATCCACCGTAATAGCATATGATTCGGGTTCACTTGTTGGAAGATGACTTATGACACAGTCCCTGTATTGCTCCTGCGGTGCAGGGACTCCTCGTCGCAAAAGTCAGAGGAATCCACCGTAATAGCGTATGATTCGGTTTCACTTGTTGGAAGATGACTTATGACACAGTCCCATTACGATTGGCGGAGGCGTTTAGTTTTGACTGGCAACGCCTTTTTTTCTTGGAGTCTTTCAGCGAAATTACCCTTTGAGTATGGTTTAATTTTGTTGTTTGAAGGGAAGTTGAACGATAAGGTAAAAATGATGTGATTGCTAACCGTCGTATTTGTATGAGTAAAACAAATGTAAGCCCTTTAAAATGAGAGATGTAAAAACAATTAGGAGGAACTGAAATGAATAAATTACGATTTGGCTTTATCGGCTGTGGCGGAATTGCCAACAGCAAGCATTTTCCAGCACTAGCAAAATTAGCAGACAAAGTTGAGATGGTTGCTTTTTGCGACATTATTGAAGAACGAGCAATCAAAGCGGCGGAAGAATATGGCATCAGCGATGCATTCGTTACCACTGATTACATTGAGCTGACGCAAAGAGAAGATATCGATGTGATCCATGTTTTGACACCAAATATTTCACATTCCTTTATTACGGTTGCAGCACTAGAAGCAGGAAAACATGTGATGTGTGAAAAACCAATGGCCATCAATTATGAAGAAGCCAAGAAAATGTTAGATGCTGCCGAACGTACAGGCAAAAAATTGACGATTGGTTATCAAAATCGTTTTCGAGCAGATTCACTGGCAACCTTTGATGCCTGCAGCAAGGGAGAACTAGGTGACATCTATTTTGCAAAGGCTCATGCCATTCGACGAAAAGGGGTACCAACTTGGGGCGTCTTTCCAGACAAAGAAAAACAAGGCGGCGGTCCACTGATCGATATCGGTACCCACGCATTGGATCTAACATTATGGTTTATGGACAATTACAAACCAAAACTGGTCTTGGGATCCACATATCAAAAATTAAAAGATAACCCAATGGGCAATATGTTTGGCAGCTGGGATCCAGAAACTTTTGAAACAGAAGATTCAGCTTTTGGTTTGATCAAAATGGAGAATGGCGCAACGATTTTCCTTGAAGCTGCCTGGGCATTGAATATGGTGAATCCAAAAGAAGCACAGGTAACACTATGTGGGACAGAAGCGGGTGCCGAGATGTTTGGTAAAGCCTTCCTTGATCAAGGATATGTGGTCTTTAACCGTGCGGCCCACAACCAATTGGAACAGACCGAACCGTCAGATGCCGGTGGTGTTTTTGGCTTTGAAGGAGCTACATTAGAGCAAAAAGATGCTGAAGCATTGCAGTGGGTGGATGCGATCATCAATGATACAGAACCATTGGTCAAACCAGAACAAGCAATCGTCGTTACGCAAATTTTAGAAGCAATCTACAAATCAGCGGAAACAGGATTACCTGTCGAATTGTAAAAAATGGCGCTGCCGAAACCACCGGATCTTTTGGATCAGTGAGTTGCGTACATCAGAGAGGAAAGAAAATTATGCTGAAATTTGGAATTATTGGTTTTGGTTTCATGGGTCAGACCCATGCTGAAACGATTGCAAAACTCGATTTTGCAGAGCTAGTCGCTGTTTGCGATACCAATGCATTACAGTTGAAACACGCACCAGAAGGCGTACAAACCTTTTTAAAAGCCGAGGATCTACTAGACACAGATATTAATACAGTCATTATTTCTGTTCCTAATCATCTTCACTTAGAAATGGTCAAAAAAGTGGCTGAAGCAGGCAAAGATATTATCTGTGAAAAACCAGCGGCGATGAATGCGGCGGAATTTGCAGAGATGATGACTGTGACCCAAGCGGCTAATGTTCGTTTCACGATCCATCATCAACGCCGCTGGGATCGAGATTTTCGTATCGCGAAGGAAGTATATGACAGCGGGACACTGGGGGACATTTTTACAATCAAAAACAGCTTGTATGGGTTTAACGGCAATATGCATGATTGGCATGTCTATCCTGAATTTGGCGGCGGTATGCTCTACGATTGGGGGGTTCATCTCTTAGACCAGATCCTTTATATGCTGGCTCCTAGCCGATTAGAGTCCGTTTATGCTACCGTTCGCAACGTGATCAATAAAAATGTCGATGACTATTTCAACATCCAACTATATTTTGAAAATGGTATCACCGCACAGGTCGAATTAGGAACGTATATGCTTAGTGAAAAAGAAAACTGGTTCGAGCGTCACTGGTTCCTAGGTGGGGATCAGGGAAGTGCCAATATTGACGGATTCGATCCAAAAGGGTCGATCACGCGAACAACAGCACTGCTGCAAAGCGTCGGTGGCAAAACAACGATGACTCCAGCTGGTCCGACACGCTCCTTTGGTCCACCGCCAGCAGGACGAATCGTATCAGAAGAATTACCGGAAGTTTTCGTCAATCATGAAATGTTTTTCGAGAATTATTTGCGTTTTGTTCAAGGGGAAGAAGAATTAGTCGTGAAACCCAACCAGATTTATCAATTGATGCAATTAGTGGATGCGATTCGTGAATCCGCAGCGACGCATCAAGTGGTGACGATGAAAGAATCAGGCGTGGGTATCGGGCAAGGAGTGTAGAAGAATGAAATTAGGAATCGTTAGTGCAATTTTTGATCAAAGCAACTTTGAAGAAATGATCGATATCGTTGCTGAAAATGGTTTGGAATGTGTGGAAGTCGCTTGTTGGCCTCAAGGAAAAGCCGAACGTCGCTATGCCGGTGTTTCTCATATTGATACCAAAAATCTGACTCCCGAAAAAGCTCAAGAGATCTTGGCTTATTGTGAAAGTAAAAATGTCGAGATTTCCGCATTGGCTTATTACCCAAATCCATTGGATGAAGACTTGGAAAAAAGAGCAGAAGTCATCGATCACTTGCATACAGTCATCGATGCCGCCAAGTTATTACAAGTGGATCTGGTGACGACATTCATCGGCAGAATGCCCAGCAAAAGCGTCTCGGAAAACTTAGCAGAAGTGGCCAACGTATGGCCGGCGATCATCCAACACGCGGAAGAAAACGGGGTGCGTATCGGGATTGAAAACTGTCCGATGCTCTTCACAGAAGATGAATGGCCAGGGGGACAAAACTTGATGACGACACCAAGTATTTGGCGGGAAGTCTTCCAGATCTTAGACAGTGACTATTTGGGATTAAACTATGATCCTTCCCATTTTGTCTGGCAACAAATCGATTACCTCAAACCGCTTTATGAATTTAAAGACAAAATTTTCCACGTGCACTACAAGGATATCAAAGTGTATCCAGATAAATTGGCAGATGTAGGGGTCATGGCAACCCCACTGGCTTACATGAGTCCCAAATTGCCAGGCTTAGGTGATGTGGATTGGGGCAAATACGTTTCCGCCCTTACAGATATCGGCTATGACGGATACACCTGCATCGAAGTCGAAGACAAAGCCTTCGAGAAAAATTATGAAGCGGTCAAAAATTCAGTGACATTAAGTACCAAATATTTGCGCAACTTTGTCATCTAGGAGTGAGTGAATGGAAAAGTATTTGTTAGGTATCGACTTAGGCGGAACGACCATCAAGTTTGGTCTGATCGATACACATGGAACAATCGTTACCCAATGGTCGGTGCCGACAAATGTGGCAAATAACGGAGAAAGCATTGTTCCGGATATGACCGCAAGCATTGAGGCTGTTTTGGAACAATCCAAGCTTACAGCTGCGAATCTCATTGGCGCCGGCATGGGCTGTCCTGGAACGGTTGATCGGATCAATGGCACCGTTCACCATGCTTTCAATCTAGGGTGGGAAGCCCCTCAAAGGGTGAAGCAACGTTTTCAAGAGGCACTAGGCATCCCCTTGTTTTTAGAAAATGACGCGAATGTTGCTGCTTTGGGTGAAAAATGGCGAGGTTCTGGAAATGATGCGGCGAATCTCGTTTTTATCACATTGGGAACGGGTGTTGGCGGAGGTGTGATCATCGACCACCAAATCGTCGCCGGCGTCGGCGGTGCTGGTGGTGAAATTGGCCACTTTCCTATCGCTTGTCAGCATCAATTGACCTGTACCTGTGGCAATACCAATTGCTTAGAAACCTTGGCAAGTGCAACAGGGATCGTTCATTTGGCGGAAATGTACCGTCAAGGAACTACAACGACATTAAACCAATATGAGAACTTAACATGCGAAATCGTTTTTCAAGAGGCGCAATCGGGTGATGAGTTGGCCATTGGGATCATTGAAGAAGTGGCAGAATATCTCGGCATGACTTGTAGTATGATCGCCAACCTCTTAAATCCTGAAGCAATTATCATCGGTGGTGGGGTTTCCGCCGCAAAAGCATTTTTATTGAATAAAATTGCTGCATATTATCAGCAAACGGTGTTTCCATCCGTGAGAAGCTCCACAAAGCTGAAGTTAGCCACGTTAGGGAATGAAGCAGGAATATTAGGTGCAGCCTATTTAGCGAAAGAAGGGATTACCCATGTTTGATTTTTTTAAGAAGAAAGCTCCGGATAATGGCATTTATGCCCCGGTAAACGGAACCTTTGTTGCGATTACCGAGGTACCAGACGGAGTGTTCTCCCAAAAAATGATGGGAGATGGCTTTGCGGTCGTTCCCGCAGCAGAAACGATTTTTAGCCCAGTCAGTGGAACGGTGGTCAGTATTTTCCCTACAAAGCATGCCATTGGGATCAAGACGGATCGTGGACAAGATGTCATCGTTCATATGGGCATCGAAACAGTCGATTTAGCAGGTGCACCCTTTGACGTGTATGTAAAAGAAGGCGCAAAAGTCCATTCAAACACGAAACTGGCCCGCATGGATCTCGCCCACATTGCCGCCGAGCAACGAGAAAATCATGTCATTGTCGTCTTTCCAGAGTTGTCAGCGAACTATTTAGAACTTACGGAAACAGGCAAAGTAGAACAGGGCCAACAAGTGGGCACTTTATTATAGAAGAGGAGAAAAAACAATGGGGATTAAAACTTGTGTGAGTTTGTATAGCTTACAAGATGAATACATGAATAAAAGAATGTCCTTAGAAGACATCATGCACTATTTAGATGATTTAAAGGTAGAAGGGTTCGAAATTTTGCCAGACCAAATGCTGCACAAGACGCCACATCCAACAGCAGAAACATTGGCAAACTGGGATCGCATCATGACTGAAACCAAAGCAAAACCTGTCTGTGCCGATGTTTTCTTGAACACCAATTTATATAACAACCGTGAATTAACACAACGAGAGTGTGTGGATCTATTGATCGATGAAATCAAATTAGCCCATCGACTAGGCTTTAAACTGATTCGTCTCGTTTCAATGGTACCAAGCTTTGTTATCGAACCTTTATTGCCGTATGCGGAAAAATATGACGTGACGATTGCTTTGGAGATTCATGCAGGAATGAGTTTTACGGAACCCGCGACGAAAGCATTTATTGAAGAAATGCAGCGAGTGAACTCCCCTTATTGCGGATTAGTGATTGATACTGGAATTTTCTGTAACCGAATCCCACGGGTATTTAATACATTTAATGAAAAAGTCCTTGGTGTGACACCAGCAGTTATTGATTACTTTAACTCATTTTTTGATCAAGGATTGGATGGCACTCATGCCTTTGATGAGCAACATCAACTAAAACCAGAATTGCAAGCAATCGCTAAGCCTAGTGACATGGCGTATATTATGTTGGCTGACGGCTATGAGAATACCCCGTTATCGGTTCTTGATGATGTGATGCCATTTGTTAAACACTTCCACTTTAAATTATGGGAAATGACCGAAGCAGGCGAAGAATATTCGATCGATTATCGTAAGATCTTAACTTATTTGCACGAGCACAACTATGATGGCTATGTGGCAACAGAATACGAAGGCAATCGCTGGATCTTACCAGGACAGCCAATGGTTGAAAAAGAACAAGTAGCGGCACACCAAAACATGTTGCACGAGATCATTAGTGAATTGGAAGGTGAAAACTGAGATGTTTGACAATAACGTATTTATTAAAGACTCATTTAAACAGACAGTCCATGAAAATAAAGTAACTGGCTTTGAATTACAAACCCATATCACCTATTATCGGGCGATCCCCTTGTCCATGATCAATGACATTCGCGTAAAAGTTGATGAGCACAATGTTCCTCGCAGCGCAATTACTTGCAGTGTGGATCAAATCGACTGGTTCACATTAGATGAGATGACAACCGTGACTAGCTATAAATGGGAGTATGGCGAACCATTATATATCCGGGTAGCGGAAACGGAGCTGGCGGCTGGGGAGCATGAAATTGAATTGGCAGTAGTTACCAGAACCGCGTATATCCCCGTGCCAATTGAAGGCATCCGCAAACGAACCGTAACCGTCTAAATAGCAACGAAAGGGTCTTAACACCAGTTACAGTCTGGGGAAGGCCCTTTTTTGTTAAAAAAATTTGGAGGAAAGACAATGAAAGAAATCAAAAGAGGCGTGACAGCATACAGTTATAATAAAGTGTTCGGTATCGCAATGGATTTGGATGATATTTTTCAACACATTCAAGATACCGGAGCAAGTGGGATCGAGATATTAGCAAACGCCCATATTCCCCACTACCCGCAAGTGAAAGAAGAATGGCTTGATTCTTGGCATGAAAAGCTGCAGCACTATCAATTAGAGCCGGCAGAGTATGGGCATTGGGTGGATTCTCGGCTATACAAAAATCGTGAATTGACGACGAAGGAAAGTATCGAGATGCTGGAAAGAGACTTTAGGCTCGCCAACCAATTAGGTTTTAAAATCTTACGGACGAAATTAGGCGTAATCGATGATACATTGACACCGGTGAAAAATTGGCAGGAATTTATCAAAGGAGCTCTAGCACTTGCGGAGAAATACGATGTCAGAATGTGTCCGGAGATCCACAGTCCTACAGTTCTAAATTCTAAGATGATCGATGACTATGTCACCTTTATCGAAAAGGAAAATACCAAGTATTTTGGTCTGAATATTGATTTTGGTGTGTTCCAAACAGGTGATAACGCATTAGTCGGATTTGGGGAAAATGATTTCGTAGGACCACCAGCAGAACATAGTCAGGTCTCAGAACTGATCCCACTCTTGAAATATGTTTATGTCTGCCATGCGAAGTTTTTAAAAATGGACCAGCAGTTTAGAGAAGTCGTGATTCCTTACCCAGAAATCATCCAAGTGCTTCAAGAAAATGAGTGGTCTGGTTATTTGATCAGCGAGTATGAAGGGCCGCGAGCAGACGAAGTCGCTGTGGTTTGTGATCAAGTCAAACGCCATCAGTTGATGTTGAAAGAGTTAGTAGGAAAGTGAGGAAGGCAATATGTTAGAAAAAGAATGTATTCAAGCAAGGGGATTTCGGAACACGAAAAAAGCCGGGGAGATCGTAGGATTTCAATTTGACATTCGTTTGATGTACTATCGGGGAGTTTGGTTGTCACAGCTAAGACCGATTTCAATCCGAGTCGATGGCGAACAGATCCCTCAAGCAGCGATCCGTTGGGAAATCGAAGGTGTGGTTTATACGGAAGCAGAGTTGGCAGTGACTGGCGATGTCCAATGGAATGTTCTAAGTCCGGCAACGCTCTATATCACAAAGGAAAACGGCTTATCCAGCGGCTATCACAGCATAGAAGTATCCTATCGTTTTAGCTCCTCGTATATGCCTCCTGAGATGGATGAAGTATTGAGTTATGGTGATCACCAGCGGGACTTGTTGCTGATTGCCTAAGACAGGTCTCTGTGATCGAGTAATCGCTGTTTTTTTCTAAAAGAAGGACCAAGGGACTGTGCCATAAGTCTCCGACAAGTAACACGATCCGAATAGTATATCTTATTGCTCCTCGTCGCAAAAGTCCGAGGAATCTAAAGCAATAGCATATGATTCGGTTGAACTTGTTGGATGAGGACGTATGTCACAGTCCTTTTTTGTTGTGTCCGACTGTTTGAAGGCTGCCTAATTCAACTTTTTTGCTTATTTCTTTGCCGGCAGCCGCTTTTTCTTTTTATCCGTTCGATCGTCTAGTTACTATCTAGTTTGTTCATTCTAGTTTGTTCATTATTTTCACAATCCTTTAGCGATTTTCACAAGCGCTTCGTTTTCACAAGCCTTTGGCAACACACAAAGCGAGAAGTTAAAGGATCGACTTGTAACCACTTTCGTGTAAAAGTGCAAAAAACAGCAGCCGCACAAAAAATACGTATTTTTTTCACAAGTAAAATCACAATCATCAATAAAATGAGAGTAAACGCTATTGCATCAATAAAATTAATTTGTGTTTTATTGAACTTATCGTTGACAATCCGTTGGTTCGGAACTATAGTAGTCACTGTAGTAGCTACTAATAATAAAGCGAGGGTCAATCAATGGAAACGATTATTCAAATCATGAAAAAATATGATTTTTCAGAGATGGAAACAAGAGTGTATACCACACTATTGGAAAAAGGCAATCTTACAGGATATGAAGTAAGTAAAGTCTCAGGTGTGCCACGCTCGAAAGTATATAACATTTTGGAAAAACTATTAAAAAAGAATTTGATCGTCGTCAATAAATCAGTACAAACTTATCGACTCTTTTTTCAGCCTGCTGCAACGCCTTTAGCAGTGAATCCGTGAGATTCTCATGCAAAACTTGGATGAGCAAACTTTCTTTTGCGTTTTTCACCAAATGCTCTGCTTTATCCAGAACATACTCGATGCCATCAACTTTCCACAGCATTTCTTCTTCATCTTTTTCTTTGATCATCCCTAGATTTTGGGTAAGAAAAG
>NZ_JALAHI010000013.1 GCF_022711995.1 Enterococcus sp. | reverse complement strand
CCTGCTTTATTGCCTTCTACAGTGGCCACAGCGTTGGAAATTCCAACAGTTCCTTTGATTTTGACAATCTCAAAAACAAGTTTCAAGGTATCACCGGGGACAACTTTTTGACGGAATTTGGCTTTGTTGATCCCGCCGATATAAGCGGTTCTTCCTTGAAATTCATCCGATTTCAAAATCAAAATCGATCCTGCTTGTGCCAATGTTTCTAAGATCAGTGCCCCGGGCATCACGGGATTTCCCGGAAAATGCCCTTGAAAAAAATCTTCATTGATCGTGACATTCTTCGTGGCGATAATTTTCTTACCTGACTCAATTTCATCGACATAGTCAATGTAAATGATTGGGTAGCGATTTGGAATCAAGTCCATGACTTCCGTTTCTGTCAATAGTTTTTTCATGGGGTTCCCTTCCTTGCTTAAAAAAATATTATAGTTTGATTATCAAAGTATCATAGTTCTGATTTTTTGGCAACTAATTATTTATTAAGAAAAAAATAGTTTGACAATCAAACAATTATGAATAATAATTAGGAATCATGATAGTGGAACCTACTATCGATCGTCATTATTGATTATTATGTAAATTATTAAGGAGTGGAATTATGGGTTTCTTAACTGGAAAAAAAGTAGTCGTAATGGGCGTAGCCAACAAACGCAGTATTGCTTGGGGCTGTGCGCAAGCGCTAAAAGAACAAGGCGCGGAAGTTATTTATACGTATCAAAATGAACGCATGAAAAAACCTCTTGAACGATTGTTAGAGGAAAATGAATATACCGTTGAATGTGATGTAGCAAATGATGAAAGCATCGCAAAAGCTTTCGAAACAATCAAAGACTATGCCGGCGAGATCCATGGTGTCGTCCATGCAGTTGCTTATGCCAACAAAGATGATCTTTCTGGAGATATTCTAAATATATCGAGAGATGGCTATGCACTGGCCCAAGATATCAGCAGCTATTCATTGATCGCTGTTACCAAGTATGCCAAACCGATTTTGGCTGAAAATGCCGGGATCGTTACGTTAACCTATTTAGGTTCAGAACGCGCTGTGCCAAATTATAACATGATGGGGATCGCCAAAGCTGCCCTTGAATCAAGCGTTCGTTATTTAGCTGCGGAATTGTCCCCACAAAAAATTCGTGTCAATGCAATCTCAGCTGGCGCAATCAAAACTCTGGCGGTGACCGGTGTCAAAGATTACCAAAAACTGATCCAATTATCTGAAGACCGTACCCCTGATCATATCGGAGTAACGATTGAAGAAGTCGGCAATACGTGTGCCTTTTTGATCAGTCCGTTGTCTAGCGGAATTATCGGAGAAGTTATTTTTGTTGATAAAGGGGTTCATTTATCTTAATCCCCTCGCTACACTGCTCGCCTCTTGGTTTTATCAGCCAAGAGACGAGCTTTTCGTGTGCCTCCCTTTGGGTCTACCCCTCCTTCTGACTGGAAAAGACCTAAATGGGAAATTTTGCATTTCTGTTTTTTCTCCTTTAAAATAGACCTATTGATAGATGGAGGGATTTTATGTTACGACTTTTGACAGATGCGACAACCGATTCAACAGGATCCGGCTTAACGGAGCCTGCTGCAAAACAATTGAATGCCTTGCAAAAATGGTGGCAAAATATTGATTGGGAAGCGATCGTTGGTGTCTTGATCCAACAAGTTCTGATTCTGCTTTTTTTGTTCATTTTATTCGGCATTTTACTGAAAATCAGTAACTATGTCATTGAACGCATTTATCGTTCTTACGAGAAAAAAGGAACTTATAACGCCAGCCGAATCAACACGATCCACACACTGATCCGCAATATCGTCCATTATACGTTAGGCTTTTTCTTTGTGTACGCCTTATTATCAACGATCGGTGTCCCCGTTGGTTCACTCTTAGCTGGTGCAGGTATTGCCGGGGTAGCACTTGGTTTAGGTGCTCAAGGCTTTATGAACGATCTAATCACTGGTTTCTTTATCATTACTGAACAACAAATCAATGTGGGTGACTATATCCGCTTGACGAGTTTGTCTTTAGAAGGAACCGTTACGGCAGTAGGGATTCGGACCCTTCAATTGAAGTCAGTCGATGGAACCGTCCACTATATTCCGAATCGGAATATTACTACCATCAGCAACACCTCACGGGCCAATATGCAAGTCGTGGTGGATGTCCGCATCTTGCCTTCTGAAGGGTTGGATGATATTCGCGCCATCATTGACGAAGTCAATCAAACCGTAGCGGCTGCCCATGAGGAAGAAATCCAAACCAAACCAGCAATCTTCGGAGTTGTCGATCTTGGCAACAATAACTTTGCGATCCGCACAACAATGTATGTCACCAACGGGACTCAGTGGAAGATAAAAGAAGAGTTCTTGGCAGCTTCGATTGATGCTTTAACCACCAAAGGCTTCACCATCCCTAACGCGCCAATCATCGGCGTAAAGTAACGGCACAAAAAAGCACTCACAGGATTTTGGTGTTTCCTTCTGTCTAATCAGAGGAAGGCCCTTCATCTGGGAGTGCTTTTTTTTGTTTGTTTTCTTGCATTAGATCACTTGTAATTCATCTGTTGGTGTGACTTCTTTTGAAATTAGTAAGTAGCGTTTTTCTAATTCGTGAGCTAAGTGATTGACTGACTTTAGAATTTCTTTGCGGGTAATGATGCCAACAAAGATATTTTCTTCATCAACGATGGGCAAAAATGCTTGATCCACCAAAAGATGCAACATATCCTCTAATTCGCTGTCTTCCTTCACACAAGCGACATTGACTTCCATCACATCAGCGACCGTCAAGCCTTCCAAATTGTCCATACTAAATCCAGTCAAATCCATCATTTTTTCCACCACATTGGACAAGCTGATCAATCCTACTAGGTGATCTTCACTGTCTAAAACCGGAATCTTTGAATAACCGACTTTCGATAAAACCAGTAATGCGTGATTCAATGGATGATTGTAAAGAACTGTTGCAACATTTTCTGCAGGTACTAAAAAACTTTCATGATTTTCTAATAAAATTTTTTCTACTGTTTGACCAATCAATCTGAATGCCTCCATTTCAAAGCTACTATTCTATTTTACTAGAAAAATCAAAAAGATAGTCTAAAACTGCTTATTTATAATGAATTTTTTACTTTTTGATTTCGCTTTCTTAGCGCTCAAAAACGAAGTGCAAATCAGTAATTTCATTAAATGTACGGTCATAGTATTGAACGATCCACTGTTTTTCCGTGCTTTCAATAATCGCAAAGCTCTTGATTTGGATTGGTCCTCGGGGTTGAGAAATACTGCCGGGATTCAAGAATAATCGATGCCCCACCTTTTCACAGGCAATCTGATGGGTATGACCAAATACAGCAATTGATGCGTCAGCTTGTTGGGCTTGAAGTCCGAGAGTTGTCACGCCAAAGCGAACATCAGCCAAATGGCCATGGGTCACATAAATCGTGTCCAGAGGCGTTTTAATGGTCTTTGCGTCGTCATATTCGGGACTGTAGTCACAATTTCCCCCTACTACTTGAAAAGTTTGCCAAAGGGAATCGTCGGGTTGCAGTTCAGAGTCTCCACAATGGATAAAAGTATCCACTTTCCCAGAAAATTCCGCCAGCAGATCCACTAAGATCTGACGATCGCCATGATTATCACTCACTACTAAATATTTCATGCTTGTTCTCCTTCCAACCAGTCTTGCCATACATTGCGCAGTTTCGCGATGGCTTGGCCACGATGGCTCACTTGATTCTTTTCTTCGCCACTCATTTCAGCAGCTGTTTTCTCCGAACCATCCGGTATGAACAATGGATCGTAGCCGAAGCCGTTGTCTCCTCGAGGAATACGGCCGATTCTGCCTGGCCAATCGGCAGCGACGACTAAACTTTCTTTGTCGGGGGCTGCAAAAACCAATGTACAATGGAATTGTGCCGTTCGTTGTTCATCCGCAATATCCGTCAGTTCATACAACAATTTGGCATTATTGGCGGCATCGCTTTTTTGTTCGCCAGCGAAACGAGCTGAATAAACACCAGGTCTGCCACCTAATGCATCCACTTTTAAGCCAGAATCATCTGCTAAAACGGGACGTCCTAGAATTTTGGCAATCGTTTCTGCTTTCAGCCGGGCATTTTCTTCAAAAGTCGTTCCTGTTTCCTCAACATCAGGTAATGTTGGGTAATCTTTCAATGTACGAACATCATAGCCAGCTGCACCAAAAACGGCGGTGAACTCTCGGGCTTTGCCAGGATTACCTGTGGCAATCACGATGGTCCTATCAGGAATATCATACTGAGGCTGTTCTTGAATCAGCAAGGCTTCTTTTTGGTAGGCGATCAATTCTTCAATGGCTGTCTTGCCATAAATCAGCATTTCGTTCAATTGCTGACCATCAAAAGTCGCTTCTTCGCCAGTTCCTTGAATCTCAATGAAACGGCCTGACTCTGTCATCACAAGATTCATATCTACAGCAGCCGCAGAATCTTCTTCAAAGTCTAAATCAGTCACACAAGTGTTATCTGGTAAAATTCCGACACTGATGGCTGCTAAATGTTCTTTGATTGGGTCTTCTGCTAATTCATGGTTCTTCATTAATTGATCAATCGCTAATCGCAACGCCACAAAAGCTCCGGTGATACTCGCTGTTCGCGTGCCGCCGTCCGCTTGGATAACATCACAATCGACCACAATACTGCGTTCCCCTAATTTCTCCAAGTCCACCACTGCTCGTAGTGAACGAGCGATCAAACGCTGGATCTCCATCGTCCGGCCTGACAACTTCCCTTTTGCACTTTCGCGACGATTACGGGTATTTGTTGCTCGCGGCAGCATACTATATTCCGCTGTCACCCAGCCTTTTCCTGTATCACGTAAAAAAGGGGGAACTCGATCTTCAATGGTTGCGGAACAAATAACGGTGGTGTCACCAAATGAGATCACAACGGATCCTTCGGGGTGTTTGAAAACATTGGTTTTGATTTTTACAGGACGAATACTGCCTGCTTTTCTGCCATCATGGCGCATTTAATTTCCTCCTAATGTGATATGTTGCGAATGAATCGGGACATTCAACCATTCCTTCGCAATTTCATCAAATAATTTTGTTGAACCTGTGGTATAAAAAAGATATTTCGGTTCTTGGTCCATTTGACTTGTATTGGCGATGGTAAAGTAATCTAGCAGCATGCTGACTTCCCCCACCGTTTCTGCACCGGAATCGATCAGCTGGATCTGACTTCCCATCTCGTTCTGGATCAGAGACCGCAACAAAGGATAATGGGTGCAGCCTAAGATCAGTGTATCCAACTTCTTGTTTTTGAGAGGACGCAATGTTTCTGCGACAATTTTTTTGGCCACCGAGGAATGAGACTGATTGCTTTCCACGATGGGCGCAAATTTAGGGCAAGCCAGGCTGACTACAACCGAACGAGGTGATTTCAGCTTGATTGCTTCTTCATACGCATTACTTTTGATGGTCCCTGCGGTGCCGATGACGCCAATTTGCTGATTGGTGGTTGCTTTAACCGCCGCTCTGGCGCCAGGCAGGATCACCCCAATTACCGGAATCGATAATTTTTCTTTGATTTCTTCTAATGCAACGGCCGTTGCCGTGTTGCAGGCAATCACCAGCATTTTGATATTTTGCTGCAATAAAAACTCGGTCATCTGCCAGGTATATGCAATGACTTGTTCTGCCGGACGCGGACCATAGGGACAGCGGGCAGTATCACCAAGATAAATAATATGTTCATTTGGCAATTGCTTGATCGCTTCTTTGACGACGGTCAGTCCGCCGACACCAGAATCGATAAAACCAATGGGTTGTTTATTTGTCATAGTTGTCCATCCTTTATAATGAAAGAAAGAAATTTGTCTAAGTTCCATTTTGGACTTTTTTTACCGATTTTTCAAGTATTGCTTCACAGAATCATTCAGTCAAACGACAGGCACAAAAAAAGATCCGCACGTCTTCGTTGTCTCCGCTACGCTCATAGAGAAAATAGCAAATTGACAACAAAGATCATACGGATCTGTTTTTTTAATCATTCATCCCTATTTAAGAAATCAGTAATTATACTGACGTGCTTCCAAGAAGCGAGAAAGCAGCGATAAGGCATAGCAGACGATGAAGTACAGCACCGTCATCGCAAGAAACATCGGCAATACATAATTGGTATTTTGTCCATAAATAATTCGGGCATGGTGGGTCAGTTCTGGGAGTGAAATAATCACTGCCAATGACGTATCTTTGATCAGTGAGATCAATTGACTAACGATCGCAGGCAGCATGGCTTTGAAGGCTTGCGGCATCACGATGCTTCGCAAGACTTCCACATAACTCAAACCGGTAGACAAGCCGGCTTCCATTTGCCCTTTTGGTACGGCATTAAGCCCCGCCCGAAAAATCTCTGAGAGCATGGCGGATTCAAAGATCGTCAATGCTACGACTGCAGACCAAAAAATATTGAAACGAATGCCAATCTGAGGCAATGCAAAATACGTAAAGAAAATAATCAGCAGCAATGGCAAGTTACGAATCACATCGATCACTATACCTAAGATCTTTGAGAAGAAGGGAATATTCGTGAAACGCAAGACCCCTGCAAGACCCCCGATCAAAAAACTAAAGATGATCGATAAGACGGAGACTTCGATCGTTACTCGGAGACCGTCGATCAAAAACCGAAGATTGATGGCAGAAAAAGCTTCGAAAAATTCCATTTAGTGTCTCCTTTCTATGAGCGTACAGCCCAACGTCTTTCAAGATAAACCATTAAGTAGGATAATGGTAATGTGATAATCAAATAAAAGATTCCGACAATAATATAGGTGTCGAAAGTATTAAAGGTTTCGCTGGCAATCAAGTCGCCTTGATACATAATGTCCAGACCAGCTACCATTGCTAAAATCGAGGAGTTTTTGACCAAGTTGATAAACTGATTGCCTAATGGCGGCACGACGATTTTAAAGGCTTGGGGCAAAATGATATAGCGCATCGCTTGACTATAGGTAAATCCAGAAGACAATGACGCCTCCATCTGCCCTTTAGGAACTGTCTGGATTCCCGAACGAATCGTTTCTGCGATAAACGCCGAAGTGTAGATCGTCAAACCAATTGTTCCAGCTTGAAATCCGTCAAATGTCACCCAATACATCGGTACCACGACATAAAAGAACATCACGATGATCAACAATGGAATATTACGGAAAAACTCGACATACGCTTTTGCGATTCCTTTGATCCATCGATTGGTAGACAGCTGAAATATTGCCATCAGTGTCCCAATCACTAAACTAAAGAATAAAGCCAGTAAACTGGAGAAAATCGTATATTTGAAACCAGAAAAAAACTGGTGGCCATAAGTTTGAAACAATTCAAGCATGCAAATTTCCTCCTTTAATCAACTTTCCCAGATGCATCATCAGGGAACCATTTTTGATAGATTTCATCATACGTACCGTCTTCATGCATTTCTTTCAATGCCTGGTTGACGGCTTTCAAGAAAGGTTCTTGTCCTTTATCGATAGCTATTCCGTAAGGTTCATTTGTAAACGTGCCGCCAACTAAATGATAGTTGGGGTTTTCACTGGCCATCCCCAATAAGATCGCATTATCTGTCGTCATGGCATCCCCTTGACCGGATTGTAATGCTGTAAAAGCTTCGGCATAGTTTTCCAGTTCCAAGATTTTTGCTTCCGGCGCTGCCTTGCGGATATTGATGGCAGAAGTCGATCCTTTGACGACTAAAACCGTCGTATTGGCATTTAAATCTTCGATTCCCTGAATCGGGCTGTCTTTGGCTACTAATAACGATTGTCCAGCATCGAAATACACATCAGAAAAATCTACTTGTTTCTTCCGTTCCTCCGTGATGGTCATCGTAGCGATGATGGCATCGATATTGCCATTTTTTAATAGCGGAATTCGAGTTTTTGATGTGACTTCGACAAAAATAGCATTTCCGTCACGACCTAAAATGTGTTCAGTAATTGCTCTGGCAATATCGATATCAAATCCCCGAACTTCAGCGGTAGCAATATCCATCAACCCAAAAAGACGGGTATCGTTTTTGACACCCCAGACAATTTGATTGCTTTCTTTGCTGCTAGTCAACACGTCACGTTCTGCCGCCCCGCTTTTACAAGCAGACAAGGACACAAGCGCGAATACCAGGAGCAGCAGTGTACTAATTTTTTTGTGCATAGCTACTTCCCTCCTAATGATTGGTAACCTTGCTTAAGAATTGTTTGGCCCGCTCGTCTCTTGGGTTTTCAAAGAAGCCATCGACATCGCGACGATCTTCTAGCACTTGCCCTTCTGCCATGAAAACGATGCGGTCTGCTACTTCACGAGCAAAACTCATTTCATGGGTCACCACGATCATTGACATCCCTTCACTGGCGATTTTTTTCATGACGTCCAAAACATCACCGATCATCTCTGGATCCAGCGCAGAAGTTGGTTCATCAAAAAGCAACATTTCCGGCGTCATGGCTAGCCCTCTGGCAATAGCCACCCGCTGCTGTTGTCCACCAGATAACATGGAAGGATAAGAATCTTTTTTATCAAGCATCCCTACACGATTCAGCAATTTTTCTGCTAAATTGATCGCATCTTGTTCATTTTGCTTTAATACTTTAATGGGGGCCAAAGTGATGTTTTCTAACACGGTTTTATTGGGGTAAAGATTGAAATGTTGGAAGACCATCCCGATGTTTTTTCTAATTTCGGTCAATTTGACATCTTTGCTGAATAGGTCTTTGCCGTTAATCAGTAAGTGACCTGATGAAATCGTCTCTAAACCGTTGATTGTACGAAGCATCGTACTTTTTCCAGAACCTGAAGGACCAATCACAACAACGACTTCGCCTTTTTCAAATTCGATATTTATGTTTTTTAATGCATGGAATTTGCCATAGTACTTTTCCACGTCTTTAAATTCTATCATTGCCATTCATTCACGCTCCTAATCTATATTTAAAAATAAATGAGTAATTGAAAAGATTTGATTCATATTATAGCTCACTATTTTTCAATTTGTAAAGGTTGTTTTAATTTTGCTACCATTTTGCAAAGAAAAACCTTCATTATTTTAACCTCATGTAAGGTTTTTGTCCATCGTTTTATTTCACAGACTATGAGAACAAGTTGTTTCTTTCGGAAAAACAAGGTAAGATGGACTATATATTGAATTTAGAGGTGGATGAAACGTGAACACAATTTTAACCGGAGATCGGCCCACAGGGCAACTTCATTTAGGACATTATGTTGGCTCCTTAAAAAAACGAGTGGAGATGCAAGATGATCCCAATAATCAGCTTTATATCATGGTTGCTGATATGCAAGCATTAACAGATAATGCCAAAAATCCACAGAAAGTGTCAGAAAACATTTTGCAAGTGGCACTTGATTATTTAGCGATTGGCTTAGATCCGACTCGCTCCACATTATTTATTCAGTCTCAGATTCCTCAATTAGCGGAATTAACTATGTATTACTTGAACTTAGTCAGTGTGGCACGGGTTCGTCGGAATCCGACCGTTAAAGCGGAGATCGAACAAAAGAAATTTGGGGAAGGCGTCCCAACTGGGTTCTTCATCTACCCTGTTTCACAAGCCGCAGATATCACAGCTTTCAAAGCAAACTTGGTTCCTGTTGGTGAAGACCAAAAACCAATGCTAGAACAAACACAAGAAATCGTTCATAGCTTTAATTCCATCTATAGTGAAGTATTGGTAGAACCCAAAGCCGTGCTTCCTCCTAAAGGGATGGGCCGTTTACCTGGAATCGACGGAAATGGGAAAATGAGCAAATCATTGAACAATGGCATCTATTTGGCAGACAGTGCGGATGTCGTGCAAAAGAAAGTCATGAGCATGTATACTGATCCAAATCATATCCATGTGGCAGATCCTGGCCAAGTCGAAGGCAATATGGTCTTTACTTACTTAGACGTTTTTGGCAAAGATGTCGAAAAAATTGCCGCATTAAAAGAACATTACCGTCAAGGTGGTCTAGGCGATGTAAAAATCAAACGCTATTTGATCGATGTTTTGGAAGCAGAATTTGCTCCAATCCGTCAACGCCGAGAAGAGTTTGCCAAAGATCCGGCTGAAGTCATGAACCTGTTGAAAAAAGGCAGTGAAAAAGCTGAACAAGTCGCTGCACAAACCCTTGCAGAAGTCAAACAAGCAATGGGAATCAATTATTTTGTCTAAATACGAATAACTAACAAACCCACCAGTATCTTTGGTGGGTTTGTTTTTGACTACTCTCTTTTATCTATAGATCCCTAAATAAAAAAAAGAACTGCTCAACTGCCATTGGCATGTGAGAAGACACCATTCGAGAACATTTTTCTCATCACTACAGAATCGCTTTCTGGCAAAAAGAAACGACCATTGAGAGTAATCTAGATGTGAAAGCACTCCCCCAAATGACTCTGAAGCGAAAAAACGATCGATGCATATAAGTAAGGAACAAATTTTTGTTCATTGATCAATGAGAGGTACTCTTTTTCATTGACCCACTTTGCTGCAGCAACTTCTTCAAGCTGCAAGCAAAGTTCAGGGTTGGTACCTGACCATTGGACAAAATAGAGTTCATTCCAGCCTTCTTCGAATCTTACGGTTAAACGACTAGGGATTTTTGCTAAAGAAAGTGTAATTCCCATCTCTTCTGCCAACTCTCTTTCGGCCGCTTGGTAACAACTTTCTCCTGCTTGGACGGCGCCGCCGGCTGTATAATCCCAATAACCCGGCCAGCTTTTTTTGCCTTGCTGCTGCTTTTGAATCAGCAAATCCCCTGCTTCATTAAACAACAACACCGTGACCACAAAACGATACCCGCCATTAGGAACTGGGGTATCCCGCACCATTTCTTCAGCTGTCGGCTGCTTTTGAGCATCATAAATCATCATGTATTCCATCAATCGATCCTTCCTTTCATCTAAAACTGAAAACAGCGGCTCTCTGTAACCGCAACCGTTCAACCGATGATCCCATTTCCTTTCATCATTATAAAAAGATTGCAGCATCGCAAGGGAAGAGACCTTCCCTGTGAATGCTGCAATCTCAATGACCCCTCAAGATCATTCTTTTTTAAGTCATTGTTTCCTGTCACCGCAATGGGACTAACGAATTTCTACCTGCAGTGTATCTTCTAACACACGAGTAATTTTCGCCATTGCTTGATTGATTTCTTCATCTGTCAATGTTGCTTCCGGATTTGCAAAAGTCAATCGATAGGCCATTGATTTCTTGTCACTGCCGATATTCTTTCCTTGGTAGACATCGAATAAATGGATAGCGGTCAAGAAACGACCGGCTGCTTCTTCAATCGTTTGGCGAATGTCTTGATTTGTTGTCTTTTCATCCACTAACAAGGCAATATCCCGGTTAACCGCTGGGAATTTCGATACGGCTTGATAAATCAACTGTGCATTATCTGCTGCCAACAAACGATCCAAGTCCAATTCAGCAACATACGTTTCCGTTAGATCATAGGCTTTAGCCGTACTTGGATGGACTTGTCCTAGGTAGCCGATCACTTCATCTTGCAAAAGAATGGCAGCGGCTCTGCCTGGATGCAGTTCTTTGATTGCGGTTGTCTTTTCAAAAGTGATCTGATCCGTTAGAGAAAGTCCTGCAAATAAGTTTTCCAAGATCCCTTTCATATGATAGAAATCAACTTTTTGTTCGCCTTCTTGCCAATCTTTTTCGGTGATGGCGCCAGTGATGGCTAGTCCTAGATGATTGTTTTCTGTTGGTAGTTCCCGTGGATCATCACTTGTTTTGAAAAAGACACGTCCCACTTCGTACAACGCAACATTGGTATTTTTACGAGCTAAATTGTAGGCAATATCATCTAACAGCCCAGAAAGTAGATTCATTCTTAAAACGCCTCGGTCTTCTGTCATTGGCCAATCCAAGCGAGTAACCTGGCTTTCTTGCCAACAAAATTGACGGGCTTTTTCTTCGGTGGTCAATGCATAACTGATGGCTTCACTAACCCCATTACCTTCTAGCAAAGTCCGCACTTTGCGGGTCAAGCGTTGTTCTTTAGTTAAGCTACCTGCAACTGTCTCACCACTTGGCAGTGTCGATGGCAAGCGATCATACCCATAGATACGGGCAACTTCTTCAATGATGTCAGCTTCGATCTGAATATCCCAACGACGAGGCGGCACAACAACTTGATAGGATCCCTCATTTTCTTGGTAGCCAAACCCTAATGCGGCAAAAATTTCATTGGCTTCAGCCGTTGTGATTTGTGTCCCTAAATAACGATTGATCCGATCCAATGTGATCGTGACTTGAACATCCTTAGGGGTCACTTCAGCGCCTTTGACCGCACCTTGAAGAACCGTACCACCTGCCAATTCAGCGATCATAGCTGCTGCAGCATCACAAGCTTCAGCAATCGTAGCTTGGTTGATGCCTTTTTCAAAACGGGCAGAGGATTCACTGCGCAAGTTGAATTTTTTAGACGTCAAACGAATGGCTAGTGGATCAAACAAAGCCGCTTCCAAAGCCACACTGGTGGTTTCTTGTGTGATCTCAGAATCTAAGCCACCCATGACGCCAGCCAGAGCAACAGCTTCTTTGCCGTTGGTGATCACAATATTCTCTTCATCTAACGTTCGTGTTTCGCCATCCAATGTAACCAATGTTTCTTGCGGTTTGCCACGGCGAACGACGATTTCCTGACTACCTAGTTTTTGGTAATCAAAGGCATGAAGAGGCTGACCAAACTGCAGTAAAATATAGTTGGTGACATCCACGACATTGTTGATTGGGCGAATGCCTTCATTCATCAAACGGTTTTGCAACCATTGCGGACTTGGTGCAATCGTTACGTTTTCAATGATCCGAATTTGATAGGCTGGCGCATCCTTTTGGTCTTCCACGCGGACTTTGATTTTGTCTGCAGCTTTCACTGCACTTTCATTTAGTTGAGCGGTCTCAAATTTTGGTGTTTGTCGATAAATGGCTCCTACCTCGTAAGCGACCCCCCGCATACTTAAGGCATCGGCCCGGTTTGGAGTGATGGATAATTCGATGATGGCATCATCCATATCGAGATAAGGAAAGACTTCCTGACCTACGTTTGCATCGGCAGGCAAGTAATAAATGCCTTCTGCATATTCTTTCGGAACCACACTATCGGAATAGCCTAATTCCTGCAGCGAACAAATCATCCCATTGGATTGCTGTCCCCGCATTTTGCCTTTTTTGATTTTGACATTTCCTGCGATTCGTGAACCTGGGAGTGCCACGATCACTTTGATGCCGCTTTTGATATTGGGCGCACCACAAACGATTTGTGATAATTCCGATTCACCGATATCTACTTGGCAGATTGATAAGTGATCTGAATCTGGATGTGGCACACATTCTTTGACTTCTCCCACAACGATTTTTTTCAATCCCGCTGCTGGCACTTCGATTCCTTCGACTTCGATCCCTGTGACTGACATTTTATCTGCCAGCTCGTTTGGTGAGATCTCAGAAAGGTCAAGATAATCATTTAACCATTTGTAAGATACTAACATACTTATTCCCCCTTGAACTGACTGATGAAACGTACATCATTTTGATAAAAATTCCGAATGTCGTTGACGCCATAGCGCAACATCGCAACTCGGTCAGGCCCTAAGCCAAACGCAAAACCGGAATACTCTTTTGGATCGATTCCAGACATTTCCAGCACATTTGGATGAACCATTCCTGCCCCTAATATCTCGATCCAACCGGTGTGCTTGCAGACATTACAGCCAGCTCCACCACATTTGAAACAGCTGACATCTACTTCGACAGATGGCTCAGTAAAGGGGAAGTAACTCGGACGCATACGAATGCTGCGCTCCGCACCAAACATTTTTTGCATCATCACTTCTAGGGTTCCTTTTAAGTCCCCCATCGTTACATTCTTATCGATTACCAGACCTTCAATTTGATGGAACTGATGGCTATGGGTCGCGTCGTCAGTGTCTCTGCGGAAGACTTTCCCTGGAGAAATCATGCGCAGTGGTCCTTTGCTGAAATCATGTTTTTCCATGGTACGCGCTTGTACTGGTGAAGTATGGGTCCGAATCAAGACTTCATCTGAAATATAAAATGTATCTTGCATGTCTCGTGCTGGATGATCTTTCGGCAAATTCATTCGTTCAAAATTGTAGTGATCTTTTTCCACTTCAAATCCTTCAACGACTTGATAGCCCATCCCCACAAAAATATCTTCGATTTCTTCCATGATTTGCGTCAAAACATGGCGGGTCCCTTGTGGCATCCGTTTGCCCGGTAAGGTGACATCAATCGATTCTTCAGCCAATGCCTTCTCGAGAGCGATCGCTTCTAATGATAGTTTGGCTTCGTCGATCGCTTGCGTGATCACATCCCGGATCTCATTGGCATAGCTGCCGACTTTTGGGCGTTCTTCCGCGGATAAATCTTTCATTCCCCGCAGGACTTCCGTGATGGGGCCTTTTTTTCCAAGGACTTCCACACGAATCTGATTCAATTCATTGACGGTGTCGCTTGCTTTAATTTTTGAAAGCGTCACTTCTTTCAATGACTCTAGTTTTTCTTGTAAAGACATGGTTTTCCTCCTTATTCTTTGTGAATAGCCGGTGAGTCAGGACAAAAAAAAGACGTTGCTCCCAAAAAAGGAACGACGTCTCGTGTTACCATCCTCATTCGTGGATATTCTCCACGCACTCACTTCTTCTAACGACAGCAGGACTGCCGACTGATCATTACTCAGCAAACTCCGGAAATGAAATTCATTTTTCGAATACAGAACTTGCTTTCAGTCTATGACAAGTCTCCCTTTTCTGCTTCATCCAAACTACTAGTTTCCATCAACGCTTTTTTACTATTCGATTGACCTAAGTGTACCTAATTCTTTGCCAGAAATCAACTGCATTCTTCTTCTCTGACCCAAGTTTCTGCCCAACGCTTTACACTCATCATACTTTTTTCAAGTGCGATCCCTCTTGGTGTCAAGCAGTACAGATTGTCTTCTTTGCAGACGATCTCTTCTCGCTCTAATTCTTTCAAACGTTCCACCAATACCCGATCACTCACTTGGGGGATTTTTTTGGCAAGATCCACAAACCGCTGTTTGCCATCTTCAAGAAGCACATCAATGATCAACCCATTCCACTTTTTCCCTAGAATCGAAAAAGCTTTTTCAAATTTAGGGCAAAGAGTATAATTTGTTTCCACTTCTATCATTTCCTATCACCTCTTTGCATTATTATAGCATATCGCTTACGAATTGTAAGAAATCCCGTTCGAGAGCCTACCATTCGATCATTTTTTTAGCAGCTAGTAAAACTAGATAAATCTCGGTCACCGGCTTCTGTAATGCTTGTTCCAACGCTTGACAATACAGTTTTAGCTGTCCGTAATACCGATCTCGCATGCGTTTTTCAATTTGGGCTTCACTGCCGAAGACTGCGTCTGTCTTAAAATCATACAAAATGATTCGATCAGGCAATTCGACATAACCATCAATAATTCCATGGATCAACAATTCAGCATCTGGTTCGTCAAAGCCTTCAAAGATAGTCTCGGCTTCTTTGAGCATGGAAAAAGGCTGTTCCCGTTTTACCTGTGATGCGTATTTGACCAACGTTTGCCCTATTACCGTCTGGTAGAACCAAAGAATGCTTGATTGATCGATTTTCTCCGCCACTTCTTTTGTAAAAAGCTGACGTTCAACCAGATCATCGATAAAAGCGGCTAATGAAGCTTCTGTTGGCACTTCCGTCAAAGGCAGCATTTGCAAGACCAAATGGGTGGCACTCCCGATGGATGTCGCTTGCGGCTTTTGTTCCTGTAAAAAGCGCGGCTTAGCCAATTCCGTTTCTACATAACGAAAACGCTGAGGCGCCAGTTTTTCCTCCGCAGAACGCCATTCTAGCAACGTGATGTCTTGATCATCTGGATCATTGTACAGTCGTTTCAACTCAGAGACCGATTGATAGCTCGTCGTTTGTGTTGCCTTGCTGTAAGGATACTGATAAGCTAAACGATCCAACAATGTTTCTGAGGGGGCGGCACTTGGGGTTGGAGCCGCAACTGGTTCTGCTGCCGGCTGCAATTGTAACTGCTGATCAATTTGATCTTGGTTCCACCAATTAATCTGAAAGCTTGCAGGATGATGAATCGTTACTTTGCGATCGCTAGCCTCCGCAAAAACTTGCTCCATCTCCGGGTGTCGAATCAATGTCAAGCCGATCCAATCCATTAGACTTCCTCGGGCAACTAGGCGCAATGCCGGATCAAGAACCGTCTGCTTTTGCGTCAATCCCGCTTGCCAAGCTTTAAAGGCAGCTTGTTGATCTTTATAGGAACCGACCAAATACAACTTCTGCTCCGCTCGAGTCAGCGCCACGTATAGTTTACGCATTTCTTCCGACAACGCTTTTTTCAAACGGACTTGTTTGATTGCTTGAAAAGGAATCGTTTCATATTTGATATTTTCCGCTGCATCGATATATTGAATCCCTGCTCCCAGCTGTTCTTCAAAAATATACCGCTTTTGAAAATCTTGGTAGTTAAAGAATTTCGTAGTATCCAACAAGAAAACGACTGGGAATTCCAATCCTTTACTAGCATGAACAGTCATTACCCGTACCGCATTTTCAGCTGGTGTTGCCACTGGCTCCGCGAGATCTTTATCTTTTTCCTGCATCTTTTCAATAAAACGAATGAATTGATACAATCCGCGAAAACTGCTTTTTTCATATTTTTCAGCCCGGTGGATCAATGCAATCAAATTGGCATAGCGCTGCTGACCAGCTGGCAAGCCCACCACATAGTCCAAGTAAGCCGTGGTATCGTAAATATCCCAAATTAAATCAGGGATCGGCAAGCGACGAGCAGCTTCCCGCCAACGATTCAATTCTCTTAAAAAGTCAGCCACTCGTTTGCTTAATGGGGAGGCCGTCCCTTCGTGATTGGCTTGGTAAGTCAATACTGCTTGGTAAAACTCGCTAGTACGATCCGCCAGCCGCAGCTCTGCTAATTCGTCTTCAGTGAGTCCGACCATCGGCGAACGGAGAACCGCCACTAACGGAATATCTTGATAAGGATTATCGATGATTTGCAGCAACGCAACCATCGTTTGGATCTCCGTGGCCTGAAAATAGTTCTGCGCATCATTGACTTCAAGAGGGATCCCAAATTTTTTGAAGACATCTAAGATCACCAAATTATTCTTTCGGGTAGGAGTCAATAAAACAATGTCCCGATAAGTGACTGGGCGCTCTTCCCGACTTTTTTTGTCATAGATCATAAATTGCGATTGGATCAGTTCGTTGATTTTGATCGCAGTCACATGAAGTTCTCCTTCGGTTTTGTCCTCGATCAAATTTGCGGTGCTTTCCGTTTCTTTTTCATAGATCAAAAGTTCTGGCATAAAGGCCGCACTTTCAGGGAAATTCGGAAACCCCGGAACTAACGTCGCTGCTTCATCATAGGGAATCTGACCAACCTGTTCGTCCATCAGTTGTTGAAAAATCAAGTTCGTAAAATCAAGCACTTCATGACGGGAACGAAAATTTTCGGCTAAGACGATCCGCCGTCCCCCCTGTTGATGTTCAAACGCCAGATATTTCTCGATAAATAATGTTGGATCGGCGAGACGGAAAGAATAAATCGACTGTTTGACATCCCCTACCATAAACATATTGCCATGGTCGCCATTCACTTGCCGTACCCAATACAAAATCGCTTCCTGCAGCCGATTGATATCTTGGTATTCATCCACAAGAACTTCCTCGAATTTGTCGCGGTAATAGACAGCAGCATCACTGCCTGTGCCGTCTCCTAACAAGATTTTCAACGTAAAGTGTTCCAAATCATTGAAATCCAACAAGCCTTTTGCAAGCTTACGAGTTTGAAATGCTGCCAGAAACTCTTTGGTTATCTCCGCCATCGTTGCAACGATCGGTGCCGAAAGCTCCAACATTCGTTGCATTTCTGCCGGTGGATAAGGAAAATAGCCTTTGATTTGTTCCAGCAGTTTCTTGGCATCATCCCGCAACGGTTTGATTTCCTGTGAAAGTTCTTTTTGTTCTTCTTTGCGGTAGCTTGGGTAGCGGCCAAAGGTGAGATGGGTCAAACCATCAAACAATAGTGATAGATCATCTGTTGCCAACACTCGCTGAATTTCTTGGACTTGATTGATTTCTGCCTGAACGAGAGTAGCCGCTTTTTCCATCAAGGGCGACTGATCAGCAAATTGCTTAGCCGCAACCAGCAGATGTTCAGCCGTTGCAGCCATCTCCACTAAAGCCGGTTTGATCTGTGTTTGATAGAGAGGATTCTCCCCTAAATTCTCTGTTGTTTCATAATTGACAGCTAAATGATCCAACCAGTTTTCCGGATCGGGATTGGCACGGGCAAAATCGTACAGCGACAAAATCAAATCCCCCACGGTTTCATCGGAACGATCGCTGGCGAAGTTTTCAGTTAAGCGAAAGAACGCTTCATCGTTTGCTTCGTAATGGGCATCTCTTAACTGGGACCAAATTTCTTCTTTTAATAACAAAATTTCCGTCTCATCCGTCAACATCCGAAAACTAGGATCTAAATCGATCAGATAGTAAAATCGCCGTATGACGGTTAAACAAAAGGCATGCAGCGTCGAGATGTTCGCTGTGGGCAATAATTGCAGTTGACGAACGAAGTGCTGCCGTTTCGACTCTTGGCTCTCTTGGTTGATAGCTGTTTGCAAAGCCACTTGAATCCGTTCTTTCATTTCTCTAGCGGCCGCTTCGGTAAACGTCACGATCAACAGTTCATCGATATTGCTGCCTGCTTTTAGTTTTTCAATCACACGCCGTACCAGTACAGTGGTTTTTCCGGATCCGGCAGAGGCAGAAACAAGGAGATTGTCTCCCTTATCAAAGATCGCCTGCCACTGAGTATCAGTAAATGTTTCGTTTTGTGGTTTTAATGGGATCTTAGTCATTTTCTTCCTCCTTTAATCGTTGTAGAACCTCTTCTTTGGATAAGTTTTCTAAACGATGATAATTATTTTCTTGCAGCATCACATCAAAATCACAAATACTGCGAAACGGACAAAATTCACAAGCTCGTTTTTTGTCTTTCAGCTTGTAAGAAGGATTTAAGGCAATTTCACCGCTGAGAAGCTTTTCGGCACCTTGCTGCATATTTTTACGGTTATGCTGCCGCAATAAGTGGATCTCCTCTTCGGTATAAAACTTATTTTTGGCTTGAGGTGTTTTTTGATACGTCCCGCTTTTATCTTTGCGAATTGGAAAAACAGTTGAATTGCTGCTATCTGACAATTCGTGATCCAACAGCGGGAATAAGGCTGGTTCATCCAAAAACAACCCGTCATATTTAAACTGTTTTAACCGTTCTTCTTCTGAGAACTTTTGACCGTCCAAAAGCGGATCATGGACGTGTAAGTAATAGGCCCCGGCAGGATGAACATTTTCTGTACCAACTAACTGCACCGCATCATTGAGTGCGACATCCAAATAGGTGATCAACTGCATCGCCAATCCATAGTAAGCTTCTGTCAAATCGAATTCACGACTGCTGGACTTGTAATCGACGACCGAAAGCCACTGCTCTTCTGCCGTTTGTGCAGCATCAACCCGATCGATTTTTCCTCGCACATGCAGCTTGCCGCCACTGCTCAAAGGCAACTCAATGCCATTGATTCCTTGAGCACCAGCAATCTGGCCAAACAATACTTCGGTTTTTTGTGGGGAAAAATGCATTTTTTGCCCTTGCTTTGTCAATGCCCAAGCAACACGTTGAATCGTCTTGCCCAATTGATAACGGATAAAATTCATCCTGGCGGAACTCGACAATAACGCATAGCGGACTTCTCCAAAAATCTCTTGCAGCACTTTTTCAACAAATTGCAGCCGTTGCTCAACCGTCAGCTGGGTCAACGAAATATTTTCACTGATCAAAACCTTAACAAAGCGGTCTAATGCATCGTGGAAAAATTCCCCAGTCATCGCTGAATTGAGGCCATAGATTTCTCGTTCTTTCAACCGCAGACCATAGCTGACAAAATACTTGTATTCGCACTGATAGAAAGTTTCCAATTGCGAGATCGAACTGTAAATGGATGGACCGTAGAGCGCAACGGCTTTGTCTTGCGAGAGTGGCACCGGAATATTCTGATGGGTTTGACTTTCAAACACACGTAGGGCTAACTGTTTTACAGGTGAATCCATTAAAACATTTTTGAACTGCTGCCATTGAGGTGGCAAATTCTGCCCTGCTTTTTTTGCCTGCTGACTTAAATTATTCAGAGGATAGATCAACCCTCGGTACGTACCGACATAGGCTTCTGGATCACTAGTCAGAGATAAAATGCCGCGATCTTGTAGAGCAACATCTAATCCCTGTAGTCGAGCCAAATAGGGAGATATTTTGATATTTTGCTGGGTATCAAAATTGCAGGCATACGATAGAAACAGTTTGTCCGTCGAAGACAATAAGATCGTATAAAAAAGGAATGGCTCTTTGGCACTGCTTTCGATAATCGTATCCCGTAAATATTTTTCTCCCGCAAATAATTGGTTGAGGTGCTGTCTTTCTTCGTTCGTCAGTAACGTTTTATTTTCAATTCGTCGCGGTAAGACTGTCTCGTTCAACCCCGGAACAAAAGTGATTTTGGCTTGGCGGGGACGGACTAGATCAAAGCGATTGATATTGACTTGATCAATTGCAGTTGGAATTTTTCCGAAAGTCAAATTTTCCAATCCGGTCATCACTATTTCCTCAAACAAGGACCATTCAAAAGGATCGTCGCCATAAATCGCCACAAATTCGTCTAACAAATCAATCAGTGCTTGCCATGTCTGTTCGTGATTACGGGCTTGTTCCAGCTTTCCTTGGGCAATGGCTTGATCACGCCAATGAATCAGTTGCTGGTCAACACCTACCGAAAGTAAAAACTGATACAACGCGCCTGCTGCTTCCAGATTCGTGCCGACTTCTTGAATCGATTTCAAAGAGTTAAAAATATCCTGACGGAAATAACGGCGCAATTGATTCGTGTAGGCCGTCAGTTCTGTGATTGCAGAAGCATTTTCCCCTGTTAGTGTGTAATCCACTAAGAGCCAGTCTTTCTCACGGGTCCAATCTTTTCCTTGGAAGTTATGAGCCAGCGCTTGGTTTTCCGTAATATCGACTAATTGGCGAAAGGCATCCCGAGCAGCCAGCCAATCCTCTTGCTGTTGGAAAGATTGAGGCAAGTAGAGTTCTGTCCGCAACAGACGAAAAATATCATTTAAGCGAAAGCCATAATCTGCACAAGCAAAGAAAGCATTTAGAAACTCGACTAATGGATGCTGGGCCATGAGTTGTTCTTCATCAATATAAAATGGAATATCATAGTCCTTAAAAATCGTTGGGATATACTGGTGGTAAATCTCAGGTTGCAATGTCAAAACTTGAATGTCCCGATACCGCAGTTTTGCTCCTTTTTGCTCACTGATCAGCCCCCGGATTTTTGCCGCCATCTGCCGCACTTCTTCTTCGGGATTTCCCACTTTCCACATTTCTAAATAAGGTGACACTTTCTGTTGCTGGTGGTAATGAAGCTGATTCTGTGTTTTCCGCCAAAACGATTCAACTTCATTGTAGGCCTTTGCTTCCTCAGATGAGTCTTTTCCTAATTCTGCAGCTGATAGTTTTTGATCTAAATAAATGCCGACATTTTCTGAGCGAGCATCTTGATAGAGTTGATGGTAACTGCGCCCCGATTCATAAAACAAATCTAATGGTGAAGGTAATTCTTGGGGATAACCGCGATCCAATAGTAAGTCGACTATTACGTGACCTTGTTTCATCAATTCTTTTAGTAAAAGTTGTTCTTGGGTTGAAAATGCTGAAAAGCCACTAATAATAAATAACGAATTTGACAGCTCTGGAGGATTAGTGACTAAGTCGGTTGGTTGAGAACTTTGTTGAAGAAAACGAGTCAACAATGTCAATGGTTGTTCCACTTGTAATTCTCGCGTCATCATTTCTGATTCAAAACGTTGAAAAATCAATGCCAATTCCGCAAATTTTACCGAATCATCGCCATTACCCTTTGGCGCAGTCCCACCGAAAAGCAGATCCTCCGTCGTAATACTACTGGTCTGCATCTCTTGATAAAGCGCCAGCAATTGTTGAATAAATCCAGGTTTATTGATTTCTCCTCGAAAGAGTACCAGTTTCTCTTCTAACTCAAGCAGAATTTTGCGTAGAATCATCATCGCGCCCGTATCTGTGATCGCTGTTTTTGACAGCCACCCCGTCTGTTGAAGGTAAAACCATGCCAAGCGATGAAAACTGTAAACTTGCGCCCGAATCGAAGAAAAATCACCAGGTCCTTGTTTTAGCGCCTGCAGAATTTCTCTTTCTCGTTCAAACTTATTGTAGTTAGGAACAAGAAAAAAGACTTCTGTTTGCGGTTTTTCCAACCATGCGTTGGCAGCTTCCAAAATCGCTTGTTCATGGTCGCAACGACCATCGCCTAATATAAATCGTAAACTCATACGAAGACTCCTTTGTTTTTTGTCCACTTTTTCTTTGTACCTAACGATCATTGGACTCTTCTTTCGGCAATTCCCTTTAAGAATAGCCCTCTTTATGACACCTAATGATCCTAAATTATTTTTATTCTCACACCAAATAGTATAACAAATTCTTCTTCAAAAAAAAGCTCTGAGCGAGTCGGAGGTCCGCTTACTCAGAGTGCTGTTTCGGAATAATCCCGAAATCTTCAAGAGGCCAAAAAATAAATTTGACATCCCCTAGTACGACGGATTGGTCAATCAACCCAATCATGCGACTGTCTTTGGAGATCCGGCGATTATCCCCTAATACCAATAGCTTTCCTTTCGGAATCTGTTCTACCCCAAAGTCAGTCATCGTAAAATCAGCTGTAAGGGGGAAACCGTCCGTCAATTTTGCGCGAAAAGCAGCTAGATAAGGTTCGTCATAAGCTTTCCCATTGATGTATAACGTGTCCTCTCGGTATTCCACGACATCCCCTGGTAACCCGATCACTCGCTTAATGTAGTTTTTTCCCACATCATCTGGTGCTTCAAAGGTGATGATATCAAATCGGTTGATCTGAGTATTCTTCAATGCGATCACCCGCTCCCCATCGTGGAGGGTGGGGTCCATTGAATCTCCTTTAACGATTACCGGGGTGAAGACATAGTGACGCAACGAAAAAAGCATTAGCCCTAATAGAGCGACGAACAAAATGGTCTTGAAGACCTCTTTTAGTTGTGCCGACATCATTGTTCTCCTTTTGTATGTAAAACGATTCCATGGAATCAAAATAGGTGATACTCAATTTTACCATATTCACTTGAATTGAGGGAAAAGCCCTGTTCGTCTTAAACAAAACATAGCAAAACGTTCGGGTAAATACGCTGGACTACAAGCCTTGCAACCTGTTTAATGATGATTCACGCTTTGCTAAGAAACAGACCAAAACAAGTCCGTGATTTCTCCTGGTTTTACTGGTTTTACTGGTTTTACTGGTTTTCCTGCACTCACTCGTCACGCCCCCCGCATTCATCAACGCCCAGGGCAACATTCCCATTGTTCCAGTCGTTTTAGTTTTTGGTTTTTGGGATCGCGATTTTTGGAAAGCTGCTTTTGGGGAAATACAGCTTTGCTCCCCGTAGTCTTTATAGAAAAAGAACTTTTCTTTGGTTATCATTGTCTTTTGGATTCTTTTTTGTTGTCTTTTTAGTAGTCCGCTATTCAGTGAATCCATTCTTTGGAATTATTTGGCTAAATTCGCTAACGATGTTGCCTCACCAAGTTTGTCAACTTTTTCTAGGCTCAAGAGAAACGAAGGTCTCCCCTGCCCGATCAAAATTGGAATAGAAGAGTTTTTGATGGTACAACGAGGTCGAATGGTCTCTCAAGAAACGACCCACTTGATTGCAAAAAAACGAAGCACTGAAAAAAGCGCTTCGTCAAATCGATACTCTGACAATTTTTGCGATCCTATAGATTTTTAGGAAACACCAAAGGAAGACCCATTATCTGAAATGATGCACTGAATGAAATCTTTTATTAAGGGAATTGTTTCATTCCCCTACCGAATGTTGCCAAATCCACGACTGAACAAAAACGGTCTTAATGATCTTTTGGCTCTTGATCCACAAGAACATCAATCGGCGTTCCTTCTTTTAAATGTTCCGTTAAATACAGAACCAGTTCTTCCATAGGTCGATCAAATTTCAACATCGGACCCCGGATCCCGCGACGGAAGAAATTCATTTTGATCCAATGATCTTTGCTTTCCTGATATAACACGACTCGATCCACTTCTTGATACAAAATTCCCC
Organism: Enterococcus sp.; assembly: GCF_022711995.1. Taxonomy (GTDB): domain Bacteria; phylum Bacillota; class Bacilli; order Lactobacillales; family Enterococcaceae; genus Enterococcus_D. The sequence continues at coordinate 32,287 of NZ_JALAHI010000013.1, read as the reverse complement.
GAATATTCAGGGGATGAATGATCAGCCGATCCTCTGCCAGACCTCTGCTGTCAAAAACAAAGCTTAAAAACAGCAAACCCGAAACGATCCCTCGCAAACGATTGTCAAAGGTTTCTTCCGTAAAAAGCATCACAAGGATAATTACCAGTGAAAATAAAGCGATGGCTGCTTTTCCCCCTTTGCGGCTGACTGCAACAACTTGGATGTCTTTGCGGACAACAAATAAAAATAAATATAATACAACTGTGAACAAGCACATTAATAGCGTTAATACACTCATGGGTTTCTCCATTCTTTGCTGTTTCGTCTATCTTACCAAAAAATGCTTCTCTTAAAAAGCAGAATCCTCCCCTAACGCTTTTCTATTTTCTATTTTTAAAGAAATCCGCTACAATAGAAAAAAAAAGGAGGAACTATACGAATGAATACTTTTTTCGATAAAATCCAACGCTATGATTTACTACGAGCAATATTGTTCTTGATTGCTGGATTGATTATTGTGATCGCTCCTCGCAGCGTCTTTAACACCATTGTTTATCTAGTTGCTGGGTATGTCGCTTTTCTAGGAGTAATCAATCTCTATTCAAGTTATAAAGAAAAACGACAAACCGGCTATGTGAATATGCAGATGACGACGGGTGTCTTACTGTTGATTGCAGCAGCAGCTATTCTCGTTTTTGCCAAAGGACTGTTAGCGATCGTTCCCTTCTTCTTGGGAATCATGATTACGATCAGCGGCTGTACTCGTTTGATGGCAAGCTTTAATCAACGACGAAATGGCTTCCCTTTTCTCACAGGTTTGCTGTTTAGTTTACTCGTGATTGTTGCAGGAATCATTCTGGTCTTCAATCCTTTTCAAACATGGTTGCTCTTCTTCCAAATCTTCGGTGGCGTCTTGATGTTTATGGGAATTTCCGATTTGGTCAATCATTTTCAAAGAAAACGCAGATAACAAGATGAGAATCCGTTAAAAGAAGCCGTCTTTTACAACTTCATGTGGACTTTTCGATCCTTTGCTTTTACAATAAGACTATATTAAAAAGAAAAAATGAGCAAAGAACACAGGAGGTACGACATGAAAAAAATTAAACAAGATATGAAACATCCCAATGACGTCCCTGTGATTTTTTTGTATGACGACTTGGGGAACATTCAAAAGAAAATTTCGATCAATGAATGGCGAGAATTAAAAGCAAATTCCCAAAAAATCGAAGAATTTGAAATCAAGTTGTACCGTGAAGCAATCACCTATTATACGCAAGAAGCGTATGTGCAAGCAGCTGATTTATTGAAGTTTTTGATCAGCCAGACGGACTATACCCACTATGAATATGTGGAACGCTTAGCCAATATTTATCGAATCCAAGAGGACTTGATGCAAGAAAAACAACTATTGTTGGCAGCTCGCTCTTCGATCAAAAATCTTGAGTTTTCAGAAGGCATCATTAAACGAATCGATCAACGCTTAGCAAAAATCGATCAGTTGCCTCACTCATCTGTCGCTTTCAATCAATAACTCAAAAAAACAAACGGGACTGTGCCATAAGTCATCATCCAACAAGTTAAACCGAATAAGATTCTATTGCTATGATAGATTCCTCTGACTTTTGCGACGAGGAGCCACTGCACCGCAGGAGCAATAATAGTTACTGTTCGGATATTCTTACTTGTAGGAGACTTATGGCACAGCCTCGTTCTTTTTATTTTGTACTCTCTTTGTCTTGATGCAACGGTGCCAGCATCCGCAAGCCGTTGAACAAGACAAGTAGTGTACTGCCTTCATGGGCAAAGACCCCTAGGCCAATATTCATTTTCCCTAATAAATTTAAAACGATCAATAAAGCAACGATAAACATAGAGAAGAAAATGTTCTGCCAAATGATCCGATCCAATTTTTTCGCAGTTTTTAATGCATAAGTAAAACGGGTCAGGTCATTTTTCATGATCACAGCGTCACCAACCTCTATAGCAACGTCTGATCCTTCTCCCATCGCAAAGCCAATATCAGATTGTACGAGGGCTGGAGCATCATTGATGCCGTCACCGACCATGACTGTTTGACCAAATTCTTGTTGCAGTTGTTGAATGATTTGGGCTTTATTTTCTGGCAGAACATTGGCGGCCACTTGATCCACGCCAAGTTGTTCTCCAATCGCTTCCCCTGCTGCCTGACTGTCTCCTGTGATCATGACTGTCCGAATACCAGCTTGTTTTAATTCATCAATGACCCCTTTTGCCTGCGGATTTGGCAGATCCATTAATGCAATCAGTCCAACTGGCTGTTCATCCACTGAAAAAAGCACCACTGTTTTCCCTGCTTGTTCCAAGCTTTCTTTTTGCTTAGTAAAAGTGGACTGGAGAGTCCCAGAAGGTTTGCCGATTCGATAGGCTTTTCCAGCGACAACAGTTGTCAACCCCGAGCCAATTTCATTGTTGGCGGTAAGAGAAATGGCTTGCACACCTGTTTGCTTTTCAAAATGGCTGACGATGGCTGCAGCAAGTGGATGATTTGCTTGCTTTTCCATTGCCAGAATCAACGAAGCCCACTCTTGACGTTGTTGTTCACTTGCTTGTTCATCAAAGTAAACATCGGTTACTTGCGGTTTTCCCATGGTTAATGTGCCGGTTTTATCGAAAGCCGCCACTTTCGTTTGTCCCATATTCGCTAAATACGAGCTACCCTTAAATAAGATTCCTCGTTTTGCCAAGTTGGAAATAGCCGACAGACTAGCCGGTACGGCACTAGCAGCTAGCGCACATGGAGAAGCTGAGATCATCATCACCAGTCCGCGATAAAAACTGGTCGACCAGTCCCACCCAAAAAGAAAAGGTGCGGTCAAGATGAATAGCGGTACTAGAATCAAAACAGTAGTTACATATATGGGCTCGATTTTTTTGATCCGAGTCTCTGTTTTTGATTGATTGGTCTGAGCAGATTCAACAACAGACAAAATCTTAGCAAAAACAGTCTCGCTGCTATCCTTTGTCACTTCCATCATAAAGGTGCCGGTACCATTGATGGTACTGCCAAAGACCTCATCCCCCACTGTTTTTTCTCGGGGAATACTCTCGCCATTGATGGAAGCTTCATTGATACTACTGATCCCCGAAAGAATTCTTCCATCCGTGGCAATTTGGTCACCTGGTAACACTTGCAGAGTGTCTCCTTTTTTCACTTGTTCTGCTGGAACTTGTTTTATGGACCCATCTGCCATAACCAGCCGGGCTTCTGTCGGATTCAATTTTAGCAGATTCGTAATTTCTTTGCGGCTTTGGCCTTCAGCATAGTCTTCCAAAAAGTGCGCGCCGGCAAAAATCAAAATCAGTAATGCTGCTTCATTAAAGTTACCGATCAATACAGAACCAAAAGCAGCCAGCGTCATCAATAAATGAACATTTGGTCTAAATTTCCTGCTTTTGCGACTATCATTGACTGTATCCTCGATCCCTTCCCAAATGATATGATACCCGGACAAAAGAATAGCCCCACTGTACAACAAATCTTTTATAAGCACTTGCGGTACCATTAAAGCAACAATAAAAAGAACCACTCCGGCTAAATAATTGCGTAAAGGCGCATTTCCATGGGCATGTTGATGCGCAGCGCCTGATGAATGAGCGTGTTGTGACGAATGATTGCATGAATGAGTAGACATAAGAAAAGCCTCCTTTAACCTTTTGATTGAATCATTTGCAAACAAATGAATATATGTTCATATCTACATTTTTATTATATATGAGTATGCATTCATGTGTCAAGCAGCAACTGTTCCTTTTTGCCAGTAGTCATGAGCTACCAGCAAATCATTCAGCGCTAGGTTTAATTAAATGAGCGAGTACTCTTTCCCCATGCACTCCGACGGATTCAGCTATCTTTCAGGAACAATTGAAACAAACCATCGAAAAATGTCTCATTCAACGTCTTACATAAAAAAACAGTCAGGCACAATGCCTGACTGCGACGAAACTTTTCATTTGTATGTTCGCTACGAACAGAGAGTGTGGTAAAACCAGAAAAATTACTTTTGGTCGAAGGTGTCTTTTACATCTTGAGCCACTGATTCTGACTTATCTTTTAGATCCGCAATGACCTCTTTTGAGTGCCCTGCTGCTTGATCCACAACTCCAGCAGCTTTTTTTGCAGGATCATTCGTGATAGAGCCTGAAGTTTCTTTCGCTTTGCCAGCGACTTTATCTGGTGTGCCAACGCCGATAGTCGAGACCACTGATTTTTTCAAGTCTTTTAACACTTCTTTTGAAGCACCCACTACTTGATCAAGGGTTCCTTCTGTTTGCATTTTGTGATTGCCTACGATATTGCCGGCTACTTCTTTTGTCTTGCCTTTAACAGAATCTTTGTTGACATTCATCTTCTGCATTTTTTTATAAACCGCCAGACCAAAAGCTGTGCCAACCAAACCTACTACCAATCCAGATTTTTTCATATATGTCTCCTCCAATTCTTTTATAGTTATTATCTTAACAGAAATTTGCCGAAATGCCTGTTTTCAAGCTTGGCCATTTCCTCCTTTTGCATCTATCTATTCAGTAAAGAAGTTGTTATTTTGTTTAAACACGGCTACGAAGCCAATTATATAAAAATGTTCTTCTTTAAATTTATAAAAAAACAAATTATTTTGGACAACCTTTTTTTTCGTAACAGTAGATTTAGAAAAAATTCAATATTTATTGGGAACAAACATCCCCTTCTATGCTTTCTAACGAATGAAATGCTTCGGTGCTTTTCCAGAATTGCCTTTCCTAGCTAAATCGGGTAACATAGAAAAGAAGAATATTCGAGAATTTATTTTTCTCAGAAAGGATCGAATAATGAATGAAACACATGTAGGATTATTGGTCAATAGCCGTGTCTTTCAAGAAACACCGATGATGCTGACTGGAATCCAATTATTAGAAGACCATAAAATCGTCAACTGTATTATCAAAGACCGTTACCTTTCAAGTTACGTGTTACGCTTACCTCTCAACAAATATCAGTTAGAAGTCGAAGGGAAATGGAACAAACGTGAACAGTTAGTGATCAAACATATGAAAATCAAAAACATCGATGAATATATCAAAATTGTAGGAACACCTGAATAAACAACGGGACTGTGACATAAGTCAGCTTCCACCAAGTGAAACCGAATAATATGCTATTGCTACAGATTCCTCGGACTTTTGCGACGAGGAGTCCCTGCACCGCAGGAGCAAATACTAGGGACTGTGACTTAAGTCATCATCCAACAAGTGAAACCGAATCATATTCTATTGCTATAGATTCCTCTGACTTTTGCGACGAGGAGCCACTGCACCGCAGGAGCACTAGTTAATGTTCGGATAGTGTCACTTGTCGGAGACTTATGGCACAGGCCCTTTAGTTATATAGTGATCAGCTTGCCATGCGAGTAAAAGTATCGATCAATTGTTGCTGTTCCTCTGTGATTCCGATGGCCATTGGTTTGATCAAAACCTTGATCGTTTTCGACGGTGTCCGAATCAAGACTTTCTTATTCATGACTCCTGTGATTTTCAACGTGGTGATTTCATGGATCAAGACCGTTTCCATGGCTTTTTGTTCAAAGTTCAAATCCAATTGAATCAAACTGATTTTTTCCTCATCAACGATGACAATATAGTATTTAGGCAATGGAATTGCCATTACTTTTGCTTCTTCAGCATAGCCAGCCAGTTTCCCATTGAATCTCATCCGATACGTTTCTAGATCTTCTTTTTTCACGATCCATTTCATTGAAACCGCCTCCTTTCCAGTATATGGTAAGAATAACTGAATTCCGGGAAGAAAAACACCATTTTGCTTGTAGCAGCATCCACAAGCACTGTCTCACCGGCGACAATCGCAGAAAAAAGCGGCTGGAATATGTAGCTCCGAGAATTAAGCAGAATACACAGAAGTTACTTTTCAAATTTTTGGGGGTCTCGATTTATTTCCCGAAGGAGTTGCTACTCGCCTGCTATACGTGTTTAAAGCGTGGAACAAAAGTGGTTTTTCCTTTTGTCCCACGCTCTTTTACTATTCGTCTAATCGGATCAGTTGCCAAATTTCCGCTTTTTCTCATCTGTTGCTGTTGATGGATAGTAACGGTGAAAAAGGCGCAGAAATAGTGGTGCCAGCAAGCCATAAAAGAGGCCGTTGCCAACCCCGTGAAGGGCATCAAAACTTATTCCCTGTATATAATATCCCCAAAAGCTGGGCATCCCTAGCAAATACACACTGACCAAAGAAACGATAAATCCGTATATAAAGCCAGCTAAAACACTGAAACTCACTTGGAGGATCATGGACCGTTTCACCATCGGAATATGCCGCAATCCGCTCATTAAGAGAATCACCACCGCATAACTTATCCCTTGAGCAATCGTCCAGATTCCCATTCCCATATAGAAATTGGTGATTAAAAGGGATAACAGGGCGACGATCAATCCTCTGGCACTGCCTAAATAAAAAGTCACCAACAAGAAAATATCCGTCATCGGTTGTACATTCGGCAACGGTTGAAACAATGTTCGACCCACTACAGAAGCGGCTACCATCAAGGCAAGATAAGCAATCTCTTGAACAGAGAAAGCAGCTTTAGTAGACTTAGAATTTTTCATAAGTAAAAACGACCTTGTCGTTTTCTTTAAGGACAGTATCCTTTGCCCCTGTGTTGATCATTTGATCATTGATCGTATACGTCCAATAATAGCCAGCAGCTTCGTCTTGAGCCAGTCCCTCAATGCTCGTGATCATGCCATTGTCTTCTTTCAAGTCAAAGTTTTCTTTCATCACATCCATCAAAGAGGCACCCTCTTCAAAAGTCACACTTTTAGCCGGCAATTCACTGGGCGTTGCGTCGGTCTTGTTGACAAATGAAATTTCAGCTTTTTGTTGGCTAACATTCGAGCTGACAGCTGCTTCACTGCTAGTGTCAGCAGTGGTCTTTGAAGCTGCATCAGAACAGCCGCTTAATCCGATCCCAATGAGCCCCAAAATACTTAACTTAACGATTTGTTTGATTTTCACATTATCCACTCCTTCTGTCCTATTTTACTAAAAGTTTAAGCGAATGAGAACAAAAAACGCCAGCCAAGCAGCTGGTAATTCCGCCATTTTTTGGTCAATTTTCCCTGACGAACAAAACCGCTGTTGGACAAATTGCTGAAATAACCGAAAATAGGCGCAGGTAACTGGAAAAAAGCATATTGAAAAACTGCCTCCGCTTTTTGAATGACCAGCCAATTTCGCTAACCTACTGGGGAAGTTAGTGGAACGAAACAGTCTAATTAAAAAAAACAAAATGAAACAATCTAAAATAAGACGGTTTTACTCGATTATTTCGTTGTTAACCGATTATTTACAAGAAATTGACGACAACTCAATATCCTGCGCCTATACTATAGATACCAAATTATTTTCTTTTTTACTTTGCAGCACGACCTCATTCCTAAGCTCGTGCTGCCCCCTTTGGAAAATAATTGGCAGCTAAACCTTGGAGGGATCGAAATGAATACAGAAGAATTTCGCACAGTCACCAATGAGGTCGTACAAGGAATCGTCATCGCAAAGAAAGATTCCCAAAATGTCTGGATCATCCAAGACAAAGAGGGTTACTTCCACGTAGTAAGCAAAACAGCATAGCCTATTCCAAAAAATCTGCAGCGCTGGGACTGTGCCATAAGTCGTCATCCAACAAGTTAATCCGAATCATATGCTATTGCGATAGATTCCTCGAACTTTTGCGACGAGGAGCCACTGCACCGCAGGAGCAATACTATATATGGTTCGGATAGTGTTACTTGTCGGAGACTTATGGCATAGCCTCTTGCGCTGCAGGTTCTTTTTTTGATCGTCTATCTTCTGTCCATGAAACGCTGCCCTTTCAACCTTTCCTTTCAATCGTGCTTTTTACTCGGTCACTGTTTTTGTATCACGTTTTCAGTGCTTTCTTGTCCATCGCCATAATCCGGTGATTGAATTGGCATTTTAGGCCGCTCTTGATCGCTGATCTTGATGAATACTAAACCACAAAGTAAGCTTGTCAAAAGTCCGATCCAACCGTTACTGAGCCATTCCATAAGTATCAGCAGCAAAAAAAGCACTCGTTGTGTTTGTCGTGAGAATTTCCGCAACAGATACAGCCATTCCAATAACAATCCTGCCAACAGCATCGTAACGAAAATTTTTCCTAGCAACCACAGATCCATGATCATCCCACCTTTGGGTACTCTTAGCAGCTCTATCGCCTTTGATCGCAATCCGATACTCGCGATTCAGCTGTCCGACCCATTTCTTATGGTTAATCATAGTTGGTCAACCTTAAAGCAAACTAAAAGCTGCCAGCTTCTCACTCATTAGTTGGAGTTGTTGCTAATAGAATCTAACCGATCATGACCGTTTCATCCGGATACTTGTACCCAGCTTCTCGCCGACTGGCTTTTGTCATCAATGAAAAAGCCACTGTCATGATGCCCACTCGGCCAATAAACATCAATAGGATAATCAATAATTTGCCGAAGACAGAAAGATATGGGGTCAATCCCATCGTTAAACCGACTGTGCCAAAGGCTGAAAAAACTTCAAAGGCAATGTATTCCAAGCCAAATCGTGGGTTTCCCGGTATTGTTTCAGTGATGGACAGCAAAAAAATGGCCATGAAACAGAGACTCAACGTTAGGAAAAAAAGGGTAAACGCTCGGGAAACAGCCGTTTCTTTAATGGTCCTGCCAAACACTTCTGCTCGTTTGCGCCCTTTTAACAGACTGCGAATCTTAATGATCAATACCGAAACCGTTGTGGTTTTTAGTCCTCCGGCCGTCGATCCAGAGGTGCCGCCGATATACATAAGAATCATCGTCAACATCAGCCCTGCTTGACTCATCTGGCCATAATCGATGCTGTAAAAGCCAGCTGTCCGAGGAGTCACAGCAAGAAAGAATAGTTGGAAAAAGCGGCCGATTAGTGAATCCCCTGCAACGGTTCCTGAACTGTATTCAGTCACATAGAACCCAATCGTTCCCAAAATCAGCAAAGTGATCGTAGCCGTTAAAGCGATACGGCTATGTAAGGAGTGCCTTTTTTTAGGGGCCAACAAATCAGACCAGACTAAAAAACCTAAGCCGCCGGCAATGATCAACAGACTGATGACAGCTAATACAAACGGATCCGCTTGAAAAGAAACCAAACTATCGCCGAAAAGATCAAAACCGGCATTACAAAAGGCAGAAATTCCGTGAAAAATGCTAAACCACAAGCCTTTTTGCCAACCAAAACGCGGAACAAAGGATAGAGCCAATAAACAGATGCCCAAAAATTGAATCAAAACAGCGATCCGGATAATGTACCAAGCTAAGTGAAGCTCCCCAGACATCCGATCAAGATTGAGCGATTCTCTAAGAATCATTCGAGTGCTTAAATTGACCCGTTTCTTTGCGATCCGATAAAAGAAGACTGGAATCGACATAAAGCCGATCCCACCAATTTCGATCAAAATCAAAAGAATCGCTTGTCCGCCGATATTGTATTGTTCCGAAATGGAGAATGTAGAGAGTCCTGTCACACATATCGCGGAAGTCGCGGTGAACAATGCATCTAAGAAAGGCACTCCTTGCCCATCATTGGTTACCACTGGCAGCATGAGTAGGCTGGTGCCGATCAAGATCAATAGCAAAAAGACCAGCGTGACCAGCTGGGGGGCGCTGATTTTTTTTGGCATTCTTTTTTTCATCTCATTATCCTTCCTTCATGGCGTGCCGGTTGTCGACAGATCCATTCTTCACTGGGTTTTATTTTTTACTTTGATCATCCGAGTAACATTGGCGCGTTCATTTTCCTCAAGCCGCATTTTGATGCCATAAATCGTCTCTTCCAGCTCAGGGATGGTCAAGTATTCCAGTGCATTGACCCGACGTCGGGTTTGTTCAATCTCCCCTGCCAGTAATTGACAAGTTTTTTCGATTTCAGTTAGCGACAATAATTTCGGCAAGACATCGGTGAAACGACCAATTGCCAGATCTAAAGGAACATTCGAATTTACAAACCCATACTCGATTGGTGCCTGCATGGTCACATCGTCGTAGTCAAACTGCATCACCGGCACTTCGACACTCATGATATTTTTGGTGGAGACATCAAGAGAAACTTCTGTTGCTGGCAAAATGAACATTTCTTCAATGTACTTTTCATTAATCGTCGCATTGGCTAAGCGAAATGCCTTCATGGCCTTGTACAATTGGGCCTCTACTTCTTTACGCAATAGGTTGTTCTGTTTGATCAGTTCAATGAACTGACGCATCAACTCATCTTGCTTGTCTTTTAATAGTTTATGGCCTCTTCTAGCTGTCGTCAACTGTTTACTAAGGCGACTTAATTCCATACGGGTCGGATTAACGGGTTGTTTGCTCATTGGTCGCTCCTTGTGGTAAAAATTCCTCCAACAATCCATCACTGATTCGTTTCAACTCGACCTTTGGCAGCATCGCTAACAAATCCCAACCGAGGGCCAACGTTTCTTGGATGGAACGATTGGTTTGATAGCCTTGATCCAAGTATTCATTTTCAAAACGTTCCGCAAATTTGGCATAGATTTTATCGACATCAGATAGTGCTGACTCCCCTAAAACGACGGCGAGTTCTTTGGCTTGCTTCCCTTGCGCATAAGCAGAAAACAGCTGATTCATGGTTGCCGCATGGTCTTTACGGGTTTTCCCTTCCCCGGTTCCCTTGTCTTTCAGCCGGGAAAGTGAAGGCAAGACATCGATCGGTGGCTGGATGCCGTTTTTATATAGCTCTCTTGAAAGAATGATTTGCCCTTCTGTGATATACCCAGTCAAGTCAGGGATAGGATGGGTTTTGTCATCTTCTGGCATCGTCAATATTGGGATTTGCGTCACCGACCCTTTCACTCCCCGTAAACGACCTGCGCGTTCATATAAGGTTGAAAGATTTGTATAGAGATAACCAGGGTAGCCTCGGCGACCGGGTACCTCTCGACGAGCTGCGGATATTTCCCGCAAAGCTTCACAATAGTTGGTCATATCCGTCATGATGACTAAGACATGCATACCTTTTTCATAGGCTAAATATTCGGCAGCTGTTAAAGCCATCCGCGGGGTAGCGATTCGTTCGATGGCCGGATCGTTTGCTAGATTCATAAAAACAACCGATCGGTCGATCGCTCCGGTTTGGCGAAAGTCTTCCATGAAATATTCCGCTTCTTCAAACGTGATCCCAATGCCGGCAAAAACCACTGCAAAGTCGTCTTCTGTATTGAGCACTTGCGCTTGGCGAGCAATTTGAGAAGCTAACTCTTTATGTGGCAGACCAGAACCAGAAAAAATCGGTAATTTTTGGCCCCGAACCAGCGTATTTAAGTGATCGATGGAAGAGATACCGGTTTGAATAAATTCATCCGGGTAATCGCGAGCCATCGGGTTGATTACTTCCCCGTTGATATCCATGCGTTTCTCAGCAATGATTTCTGAACCGCCATCTTTGACCCGGCCTAAGCCATCAAAAACCCGGCCAATCATGCCTTCAGAAACACCTAGTTCTAATGGATGGCCGAGAAAACGGACACTGGATTCCCGTAAATTGATGCCGCCTGTTCCTTCAAAAATCTGCACCAGTGCTTTGTCTTCTTGAATTTCCAAGACTTGTCCTTGACGAATCTCACCGTTTTGCAGCCGAACTTCGATCAGCTCTTCATATTTCACTCCTGCGACGCGATCAACCGCCATTAAGGGGCCGACAACTTCGCCAATTGTTTTATATTCTTTGATCATCTGTGCGGTCTCCTTTCTGCAAGATATCTTTCATTGTTTCTTTGATCTCGCTTGCTAATTTGCGGATTCCTGCTATTTCGTCTTCCGGAAGATATTTCATGCGGGCGATTTTGTCTCGCAGATTTTCTGTTCCTTGATAAATTTCTGTCAAATAGGCACCTAATTCCAAGGCTTTTTGCCCTTCCTCATGAAACAGTAAGATAGTGTCTAACATCGCAAATTGTTTTTCTCGAGAGGTGAAGGTATCAACGGCATCAAAGGCATTTTGCTGTAAAAAGTCCTCTCGCAGTGACTTGGTGATCTCTAACAGGAGTTGATCCTTTTCCGATAAGGCATCGATTCCCACCAGACGAACAATTTCAGAGAGTTCTGCTTCTTTTTGCAGCATCCGCATAGCCGTGGTTACATGGTCCGACCAGTCCACTTGCAACTGCCGATCCAAATAGGCACCCATCTCCTTCTCGTACAAGGAATAGCTTTTTAGCCAATCGATCGATGGAAAGTGCCTTTTTTGAGCCAGTGTAGCATCCAGCCCCCAGAAAACTTTCACCACTCGCAAGGTATTTTGTGTGACTGGTTCGGAAATATCTCCACCAGAAGGAGAGACTGCACTAATGGCTGTAATACTGCCTTCTTGTTCCGAACCTAAACAAATCACTTTCCCTGACCGTTCGTAATACTCGGCTAAACGACTACCCAAATAGGCAGGATAGCCTTCATCACCTGGCATCTCTTCCAAACGACCGGACATTTCTCGCAACGCTTCCGCCCAACGAGAAGTGGAGTCGGCCATGATCGCCACTGAATACCCCATATCTCGGAAATATTCAGCGATCGTGATACCTGTGTAGATGGAAGCTTCCCTAGCAGCTACCGGCATATTGGATGTATTTGCGATCAGAACCGTCCGAGCCATCAAGGATTCGCCACTTCGTGGATCAATCAGTTCCGGAAATTCATTCATGACATCTGTCATCTCATTGCCTCGTTCGCCGCAACCTACATAGACCACTAAGTCGACATCTGCCCATTTAGCAATTTGATGTTGAACCACTGTTTTCCCCGCACCGAAGGGACCAGGAACTGCAGAAGCGCCGCCTTTTGCGATTGGAAAGAAAGTATCGATCACTCGCTGTCCGGTGATCATAGGTTCCACGGGATTTAATTTCTGTTTGACTGGACGACTGTGCCGTACCGGCCATTTTTGCAACATTGAAAAGGACTGCTCTCCTTTTGGTGTCTCAAGAATATAGACGGTTTCATCAATCGTAAAATCCCCCGTAAATACTTCTTTGACCCTTCCTGTGATGCCATTAGGCACCATAATTTTATGAAGGATCAATGGTGTCTCTTGAACCACCCCGATAACCATCCCTGCAGTGACCTCGGTTCCTACCGCAATAGTCGGTTCAAAGGTCCATTTCTTCTCATGATCCAATGCCGGCAGCTGGACCCCTCGTTTCAAAAAATTGCTTTGAGTCAGCTCCATAAACGTTTCTAATGGCCGTTGAATCCCGTCAAACATTTGCGACATAATTCCCGGTGCTAACTCAACAGACAGCGGTTCACCGGTCGTTCGAACGGGTTCTCCTGGCCCGATTCCTGAGGTTTCTTCATAAACTTGGATCGAAGCAATCGATCCTCTCATTTCGATGATTTCTCCAACGACACCTAGATCACCGACATAACAAATATCTTCTAAACTTGCATGGCCCATATCTTTTGCTAAAACTAACGGACCTGATACTTTAATTATTGTTCCTGTTTCCACAACATCAGCTCCAATCTATAGTATGTTTTGTCCAACGGCTTTCTCGACATTCTCCTGAATCATTTTCAACCCTAATCCTTGAGAGCCATCATAATCGGGGATCAAAATGACTGCCGGTGAAATTTGCTGCTGGTATTTGGTCAATTCTTCTGGAATCAAAGCCGCACATTTTTCTGTGAGGTATATCACCGCAGATTCTTCTTTCACTAACTGCTGAAAGGCCTGCTTCACTTCCGTTGCCGTGGTTGCATAACAAACTGAAAAACCAAACAGTTGAAAAGGCAGCACGGATTCTTTGCTGCCGATCACGCCAATCTTAGCTGCCATACTCCCTCATCCTCTCTCTCAGCTCTTCTTCGGTAAACCCACTACGTTTACCAACTAAAAGCAGCCGCAGATTCTGAATCTCCAATAGTTTCGCATTTAAGAAAGCCAATAATGGCATGAGCCCCAATGCATCAGTCCCCATGAACTGTTGGGTAAACAAGTCATCTTTCAGAACTGCCAATGCGGCAAAATCGATCGTATGCTCCTGCAAAAGCGGCAATAATGCTTCTTGGTAATCACTTTCTTTTAAAAAGGCGATAAAATCCGCAAAAGAAGTATCCGCAAAAGCAAGATAGTCTTCTTTAGGGATGCTTCCGACACTGACTAAAACAGCCGCCATAAAGTTGCGGGATCGTTTTTGCAGCAAACAACGCGCGGCAATCGTAATATTGGTTAGATCGATAGCAGTGATCACCGCCTGGGTCAATGGGGGAATATTGATTTTTTCGGCAAGGCGTCGCTGCTCATGCAATAAGCGGCGATCGTAAATAATATCAATTCCTTGCAAAACAGCTGAACCTTCTAAGTATTCTCTTACAGCTTGAATCGTTTCGATGATTTTAGGTGATAAGTGTTCCGAACCTCCCGTTTGGATAGCACTCTTTAATTCCTCCATCGTATGAAAGCCATCTTCGATCAATAAATGATGATAATCTCTTCCTGTCACATCTTCTTTAGTCAATACCTTCAAGTTATGAAAGGTATAGGGCAACATAGCCAAGCGAAGGACATCCGGATCTGGACAGTTTTCTGCCAATTCTTGAATCGTAACTAGCAGTTCTTGGTCTAGGTAACGTTCAAAATTTTCTAGAAAATCCGTCCCAATATAGCGTTGATAGGTTGTTTGTTGCAAGATTGCCATGGCTTGCTGAGCCGTGTCCGCTGCAATCAGCTGTTGCCAATCCTGCGGTTGCAGTAAGGTTGTTTCTTTGATGCGAATCAGCGGATTTAATTGATGATAGCTCGCCATCTCTTACCCTCCCTTTTGGATCAGTTTCAGCCAATGTTCTCTCGTTTCATTTTTGTATTCTGCTAGTAACGCTTGGTAGGTGAAATTGTAGATAATCCCATGGTCTTCTACCACAAACCCGGATTGATCCAGAGGGCTGCCCATTGTCAACTGATAAGACAACCCTTGATTGACCCTTTTTAACCAATCGTTGGTCAAACTTTCGGATTGTTGCTGGCCACAGCGAAAAATGGCTTCTCCCGAAACGGAGATCTGTTTTAACGCACTTTCTGCCAGACATTGGATTTTTTCTGATGAAAGTTCATTCATTTTTTGATACGCTTCTGCAAAAAATGCCTCCAATACTTCATAGTCTTTCCTTAACTCTTCTTGTTTGGCTGCTTTTATCCGCCGATTGATGGCTTGCTGATGATTTTTTTCTGCTTGTTTTTGGGCTTCCACTGCATGATGCTTGATCTCTGCTTCTTTTTGAGACCAAGCCGCTGCAAATTTGGCATCGATCCTCGCTTTTTCTTCGGTTTCGATTGCTTGCCGTTTTACTTTCGCTTCATGATTCAATTCTGCAATCATTTTGTCGATGGCATCCATTGCCTCCATTGCTTGTCTCCTCCTTTAAATAGAACCTAATAGTAAGAAAGAAATAACGAAGCCGAGGATCGCATACATTTCTACCATGACTGAGAACATGACCCCTTTAAAAAAGTGTTCCGGTTTTTTGGCCAAGATTTGAATCCCGGAAGCGGCTACTCTCCCTTGTGCAATTCCAGAAAACAATCCGGTAAAGGCTACCGGCAATGAAGCCATCAAATAGGCCATTCCGGTCACTGTCGACATCTCTGTTGCCAAACTGCCGTAGATCATAAAAGCAATGACAAAGCCATACAATCCTTGGGTTCCTGGCAATAACTGTAGAATCAATGCCTGTCCGAATTTTTCCGGCTGATTGGTTGTCAGGGCTGCAGCGGCCTCTCCGGTCATCCCAACCCCTTTTGCTGAACCAATCCCAGAGAAGATCGTTGCGATCCCCATTCCTATAATCGCAAATACCATTCCACCATTGTTATTAATCAAATAATCAATCATCGTTCGTTCCTCCGTTTTCTTTTTCAAAATCAACATATTTTTCACTTGGTTTAAAGGTGTCAAAGGCGCGACCGCCTCCGGTAAAGAATTTGCCAAAAAATTCTACATATTGTAACCGTGCGGCATGCACGTAAGCACTTAGTAAGGATAAAAAGATATTTAGTGCCTGTAAGATCACTAACAGGATGATCCCGACAGAAAAGCGTGCCACCGGCGGCATATAGCCTACCAATAGATTAAAGGCAGCAGCGATACTACCGCCGGAGATGCCTAACGCCATCAATCGGCTATAGCTGACAAAATCGCCAATATAACTGGTCACTCCGTAAAGATCATATAATCCCATGAAGAAGCCACCCACTTTGGACTTGCCTTTCATGATCGGTACAATCACGATCAAAAGTCCGCTCAATGCTGCTAAGATTATGCCTAATGTAACGAGAACGGGTGCTTGAAAAAGCCATTTTCCAGCTGCAGCAACCATCAGTCCTGCCAACAAGCCTTGCCAAGAAAAGCCTTGATTGACGGCCGCTAAATAATCTTTCTTGCGGATGTTTTCTTTTGCGGCTAAATAAAGACCGGTAAATAATTGGATCCCTCCAAAAATCATCGATAATCCAAAGATCGCCATAAAGTCTTTCGCTGGGGATAACAGATGAAACGGTAGTGCCGCCCCGAAAAACGAACCATAAATCAATCCCCAGATCATCGTAGGAATGGACAAGGTTTGAAACAGCTTCATAAATCGCTTCGTTCCCTTTGGCAAAGGGAAAAAGCGCAAGCCAATTGTGGTCACCAGTGCCATCAATCCACCATAGCCCAAATCAGCTACCATCATCCCGAAGAAGACGTAATAAAAAGGGGTCATCCAAGGTGTGGGATCAATCTCATCGTATTTAGGCAAACTATACATTTCCGTCAACATCTCAAATGGCTGGATAAATGAAGCATTCTGCAGTTTGACTGGCACGCGATTGGCCGTCAAATCTGCTTCTGTAGGGTCATTGAATGAACAATAGACCTCACCATGGAAAGCATGCACCAGCTCTTTTTCCAAAGTCGGCTGCTCCTGTTGTGAGACCCAGCCTCTTAAAACCGTAAATTGCTCGCCGCTAACCAGTCGTTTTTGGACCAATTTCCGTTGTTCTTGTGTCAAAAAATATTCTTCGGCTTGCTGCAAACGATCAATTTTGGTTTTGTATGTGCCGATCTGCTGGGCCAGCTGTTTTTTCTGATCCGCCAACTCCCGCAATTGCTTCTGAGCCTCACTCAGCACTTGCTTAGGCTTTTGGGAACGAGCCGTAACTTCTTTTTTGACACTATAGCGCTGAAACAAGCCTTCCACTTCCGAAGAAAGTTTATTGGGATAAAGGCAACTGAAATTGGTCTTCTTTGGATCCGAATAAATCATTTCCAAATAAACCGTATCAAACTGTTTGAGGCTAGCTGTTAGAGATTCCCAATGGGAACTTTCAAGACTGCCACAAAAGATAGTCGCGGATGCCAAGTCGGGTTCTTCGAGAGCAACATCCAGGTTTTGCCATTCCATCCCCCACGTTTCTGCTTCTGTAGTCGCTTGTGTTGCTTCGAGATTTTTTTGCCATTGCTCTTGCAAGGCTTCAATTTCTGCAACCAGTAAGAGGATATCCGCTTCCTGAAAGTTTTTTTCAAATGCAGACAATGGCAAGGACTGCCGCTGCCACTCGCGTGTTTTACCATTCCCTCCTTGTCGGCGAACAAACAAGATTGCTTCTTGGATCCTGTGAAGGGTCTCTTTGTAAGTGGTCACGGCTTCCTGTTGATAATCAGCAAAAAATTCTTGGAGCCATGGCTGATTTTCCGCATTCTCAAAGACATCCTCAATCTCCACCATCTGTAAACTTTGGAGTTTTTTCAGTAAACGCTCTTGATGCTGTTTTGGAGCGATCACTGTTAGCTTACTTAGTTTCGTGACTGCCATAAGATTGGATCACTCCTTCAACGATCTGATCGACGACTTGTTCCTGATAGCGGCGAATAGTTTCTTGGCGATCAACAAGTAGCTGTTGCTCTTCGATCCCAGCGATTGTTTCTTGCAGCTGTTGTTGCAATCGTTGTTCCAACGCAGTCTGTTCACGTAAGCTAGCCGCTCTTAACTCAAGAATACGTTGTTGAAGTTCTTCCTGCTTTTCTTCTTCGTAAGCAGACAATCCACGCCGTAATTGCTGCAGCTTTTGCTGATTGCTGGCTTCTGCCTCATGCAGGCGTTTCAGTGCTTCTTCCATCGTGAATCCCTCCTATTTCTTAAAATACAAAAGATAAAATAGACATAAAAAAAGACATACCTCCTAAAGAAGTATGCCTGCAAAAAGATCGGCACGACTCCAAGAATGTTCTCCTCACCCCTTGGAGAACGCGATCCTTGAAGCATCGAAATGCTCAACCTTTGTCTATTTTATTTTCAATTCATTGGCTAGTATAGCAAAAAAAAACGACGGATTCAAGTCGATGATCGGTGCATTCCCCCTCGATTTCCTTGGTTGCGATAATTCTTTCATTAAAGCAGAGTAGTTTCGTTTTTGTCCAAATTATGATACATCTATAGGGAAAGGACTGATTTTCTTTATGCTAAAAACACTGATTATTGCTAGTCATCCAACATATGACGACTCTTTATCGCAACGTTTTTTTAGTGAAAGTGCCAAGATACCAAATGTGACTCTTCATTTACTGGATAAAGTTGTGGGAGACTTTGATTTGGCGATTGAACTCGAAAAATTGCAAGGAATCGATCGGTTGATTCTTCAGTTTCCCCTTTACTGGTACCAAGTACCGGCAAAAATGAAAGCATGGATCGATACGGTTTGGGAAGCAGCCAAACCCTATCTCCTAAATAAAGAAATCGGTTTTGCCCTCTCGACTGGTGTCGCTGCCAAAGAATTTCAACTAGGTGGCAAAGAAGGGGCTAGTTTTTCTGAAATTTTGCGTCCGCTGACTTTGATGGCGCAAAAATACCAAATGACCATCCTGCCAGTTCTGGTTCTTGATCAGCTGATGTATAAAACAGAAACCGAGAAACGCCGTTTTGTGATCGATTATCAACAGTTGCTGACGATGGAAGCCCCCTTTTCCTTTGCAGCCAAGCAGCAGTGGTTTCGTCAAAGACTGGAAACACTCGCTGAAAATCCGTCACTTGCCCCTCTTTTCGCGCAGTTGATCCAAAATCAAGAAACATTGAGTGAATTAGAGGAAGCTCTTGCAGAAATGGAGGCTTACGAATGAACGATTCATGGATTCACACATTAATTGAGAAAGAAATCAATCAGACAACTGATTACCATGAGAAAGCCTTTCTCCAAGAGTTAGAAGTGCTTCTGACACAGCAGCAAACAAGAATCCAGCTGAAACAAGGAGAGTTGGACAGTAAACTATGGAATCCGAAAGATTGGTAAAAGTCTTTTGGTAGCATCAAGGAGCAAAGAACCTTCGGCTGCGAAACCTAGTGAAGGTTGTGACCGAATAACGCGTCTTTTAAAAAACTGATAAACATTTTGCTCCTGCTTTGCGAATGACCTCTTCGTCACCACATTTACTAGAAATGCGAAACACCTCCAAAAAGTTTGCTTGTTGGCTAACCTTTGGAGGTGTTTTTGTATCAAGCAGAGGGTTTCAATTCCTTTTGGTAGCTTCGATATACGCTTGCTGTAAGCTGGATGTCACGGCACCTCGTCGCCCTTCTCCTACTGGAAGACCATCGACTGCGACGATCGGCACGATTTCCCAGACTGAATTGGTAATAAAACACTCATCAAATTCTGCCAGACGGTCAATAGCTACAGCTTCTTCTTTCACTGGAATCGCCAGCTCCTGACACAATGCCAAAACTTTCATTTTAGTGATCCCAGGTAAAACAAGATTGCCATCTGGATGGGTATACACGGTTCCTTTGGAAACAAACCACAAATTGGAGGCGGATGCTTCAGTAAAGAAACCCTCCCGATGCAGTAATGCTTCATCAAAACCAGCAGAGCGAGCTTCCTCCAATGAAAGCAAGTTGCCTAGGAGACTGAGAGATTTGATATCACAATGAAGCCAACGCTGGTCTGGTATTAATGTAGCTTTCAGACCTTCCTCTTGCATCGCCAGCGGCCGTTGGAATGGAATGACATTGGCCGTTAATACACCGGTTATCGAGCCTTGTGGTGGAAAGACATGATTTCGCGGACTTAAAACGCCTCTTGTCACTTGCAGATATACTTCTCCATCAGTGATTCCCTCAATTTCGATCAATTTGCAGAGTTTGTCCCTCAGAATCTCTGTATCATAAGGCAATGCCATTTTTATTTTTGCCGCACTGTTTGCTAGCCGTTGGAAATGTTCCTCTGCCATGAACATTTTCCCCTGGTAAATACGAATGACCTCATAAATACCGTCACCGTACTGATAACCGCGGTCTTCAATATCGATTCGAACTTCTTCTCGATCAACGATTTTTTCATTCCATAAAACTTTCATGAGCTACATCCCTCGCTTTGCCTTTTAATTAGAAAAAATTTTCTGATAAATATACGATTTGTCTTTACTATACCATTTTTCACCAATTTTTTTAAAGCCATTTTTTTCATAAAAATGATGGTTTCTTAGGGAATAGCTTGGGGTTTCTAATTGCCAAGTATTTGGAAGGAACTTTTCAAACAATTGCCAAGCAATGGTTCCATAACCTTGACCCATATATTCAGGGGCAAGACAGAAGTAAAGAATCTGATTTTCACTATAATTTGCAACGATCAGCCCAATAATAATTTCTTCTTGCAAAAGGTATAAAGACACTTTCGGCTCTTGTTTCACTCGTTTCAGCAGTTCGCCATTGTCATATCCAGGCGGTCCATCCCGCTTGCCTGCCCCTAAATGAAAAGCGCTATCTGCATCAAATGAAGTTCGGATGATTCTTTCTAATAATTGATCTTCTTGGTCACCCACATACTCAATGATCTTCATATTCTGCTCCTTGAATTTTCTTTTGCTGATAAAAATGGATCAATGTCTTGGCCATCGCCATCAGGATCGAATAGACAGGTAATGCAATGATCATCCCAACAAAGCCTAATAAATTGCCAGCGATCAATAACAGAAAGACAGCAATAATCGGATGAATATGCAGCACTTTATTCATGACGATTGGCGATACCACATAAGACTCTCCCAACTGAATGATCGTGATACCGATCACTAATAATACCGCTATTTTCATGTCTTGACTTAATGCAAACAGAAATGCCGGTGCAGCACCGATAAATGGGCCAAAGTAGGGAATGATATCCAATACACCGCAGATCAGTCCTAGTAATAATGCATTCTGTAAGCCTAAGAAAGTAAAAACCACATAGCTGGAAACACCTACGTAGAGACAGACAAGTAATTTCCCACTAATGTAGGCTGAGGCCGCCTGATGAAAGTCTTGGCATAATTGCAGCACGAGGCTGCGGTATTTTTTTGGCGTCTTTGTTGCTAATAGTTCGGGAACTTTATGCCCATCTTTAAACATATAGACTAATAACAAAGGAATCGTAAATAAAATAATCGTTGAGTGGGAAACAATCGATACCAAACTGGTCAAACTGTTCGTCGCTCCCGAGATGAACTGAACAGCAAAGCGGCTGATTTGATTGATATCCACTGTATCCAGCAACGGGCCAAACAGCTCTTCCACATACGTATGATCGATATTGTTCATTATACGATTGATAATATCAGGAACTTGATTGACAAAACGAGTCATCTCATTGAGCAGAGCCGGTCCAATCACTTGAATAATCAGATAGGTAGAAAAAAGCAGCAGCAATAAGGTAACGTAAAGAGCAAGCTGTTGATTATGACTGCGTTTTTTGACAAATTTGAAAAAAGGCAAAAAAATGTAAAAGATAAATATTGAAACTAAAACCGGTAAAAACACACTGGCAAAAATAGCCTCTAAAGGTCGGAATACAAAGAGAATATTTGAATAGATCCAAATACCTAATCCGATCAAGCAAATGAATACCAATGTTGCAAATAGTTTTGATTTCTTTAATAGATCCAAAAAAACCTCTCCAATCTTAGGAAAAAATAGTTTCCATTAAGTTTAGCATACCACCAGACCAAACAAGACTATTTTTGTCATAAAAAAGAAAGCTTAATAAAATTATTCTGTTTATTTTATAAAAAACACCATATTATACTTTTTTGCATCATTTTTTCGATAAATAGCGGGAATGCGACGGTAGTCAGCTAATAAAAAAACTGTCACCTAAGTCTTGCGAACGTCGATCCCACACTGTGTGATTTCATTGACTGCTTTTGACTTAAGCAACAGCTTTTTATTTTACGATTTAATAGTTAGGAGAATTAATTGTCTTTTTTAGGGGAGTACAAGAAAGCGACTGCTTGCATTTTTTCCACTGATTGGAAACCGCAAGCTTCATAAAAAGCTCGCGTTTTTTCGGTGTCATCTGTCAATAAAACCTTCTGACGAATAGTCGGATAATCAGCCACCAACTTATTCACTAATGTTTGTCCGATTCCTTGACGTTGAAATTCTTGTAATACCAGTAAATCTTGGATATACAAAATGGTTTGCTGGTCAGTAATTCCCCGTACCAAACCAACTAAACGTTCCTCTTGCCAAGCCGTAATCACTTGCGACTGTTGAAGTGCTGACCATAAGACTTCTGGTTCGCGGGTATACAGCGACCAGCCAGCATCCTTATACAATGAAAGGACTTGCTGAGGATCTTTGGGAAGTTCTCTTTGATAATGGCAATGATTCATTGAGCAATCAACTCGTTTCGTTAGATTTTATTTTCGGTTGTTCCCCCACTGCTTGCCATTGTTCATAGGACAAGCTAGTGAAGTGTTCTTTTCTTTGTTCATTTAACAGCGGAACTTCGACTGTTTGACTTAACAACCGTATTTTTGCTGCACACGCCAAGATTGTTCATTGCCTTCATAGTAGCCTGCCCAAATGGTTAGTTTAGGTTCCCGACCAAATTGATCAGCAAGAACTCCATTCAATGCTTCCGGTGTATAGCCGTGTCCCCAGTAAGCTTTCCCGATCCAATAGCCTACTTCGACTGCAGGGGGGACCATAAATGCTTGACTGTTGGGCATTACACCGATACTGCCAATCAGCGTACCATCTTTCAGACAAATGGCATAGGTCGTCTCGTTGGTAAGAACATCCGTAATAATCCTTTCACTCTCTGCCACGGATTGATGGGGCAACCAGCCGGCCCTTGGACCAATTGCCGGATCTTTGGCCAACTCAAATAACGCCTTGGCATCAGACATCTGCCAGTGTCTTAAAAGTAACCGTTTTGTTTCGATCATTTGTTCTCCCTCTTTCTGAGGTTTGTCCTAAATTTTTTAGCCTTCAACCGTTTTTACAAGAATTCCATTCCTTATTGGCACCACAGCATGTTTTTTACGAAATTCATTTTAGCTGCTGGGAGGAATCTTGCTAAGGTGCCAGGGCCCAATTACTTTTGTGGTCTGTCCTTTTTCCCAGCGGATTGTCTTTCCTGTGCTTGTTTTCTCAACTTCTTCTGCGCCTTCTTCGAGCCTCGATCAATATCGCGAATAAACTTTCGCTCGGCAAAGGAATGGAACAGACTCTCCAGATCATACCCAGCTGGATACAAGTTTTCTCTGGACATCAAAAGTTTTAATCTTCTGGTGGGAACAGTGACGAATGTTTCTTCCAACAAAATCTGTGCTTGGCCATTTTCTAAATAGGCATAAAACAACCCCGTTTGATTGGTTTCAGTGTAAGAGATGCGATCACCTTTTTTTAATGGCGGTGCAACGGCAACGATCTCCTCTTCTTTATGGATTCCTTTAAATACGACTTTTTCCGTTGGATACTGTTTTGTTTCTAAATATTGCTGCGCTTTGGCCACAATATTTTTGGAAACTGCCATCTTTTCTGCGATCCAAAACGCATTACTGGTACCCACTGCATCAGAAAGCAAGCGATATTTGGGTGTTAATGTATCTGGATCAAAAGCCATCGCAGCCGTATGGAAATCTTGATGATCAATAGCAAACTGCTTGATTTCACCATAATGAGTGGTTGCGATCAAAAGTGCCCCAGAATGATAGATGGCCTCCATGATGGCGATCGCTAGAGCCGCTCCTTCATTCGGTTCTGTTCCGCTACCGATCTCATCCAGCAAAACAATGCTTTGCCGGGAAGCATGATTGACGATTTGGGCAACGTTGTTCATATGTCCCGAAAAAGTGCTTAATGCGTTCGCTAAACTTTGCTGATCCCCAATGTCCATCCAAAGATTTTTTAAAAACGGCACTTGGCTTCCCCCGGCATGTGCGGGAAAGAGCCCGTAATGTGCCATCACACAAACCAGTGCCACAGTTTTCAGCACCACGGTTTTGCCACCAGCATTGGGACCGGTGATCACCAGACAACGCGCATCGTAGCCGAGTTGTAATGACAGTGGAACAGCTGTTTTTCCCAACAATGGATGACGGACTTCTTGTAAGTCGATTACTTCTGCTTCATTGATTTCTAGCGGAACGCCATGAATCTCACGACAGTATTTTGCCCGGGCAAAAATGATGTCCAATTCCACCAAAATATCAAGACAAGCAAAAATCTCTGTTAAGTTTTCGGCGATCAAGCCAGTCAAACTGGCAAGAATTTGGTATTCTTCCGCCGTTTCTTCTGCTTTTGCCAGCATCAAGCGGTCGTTCAAACGGACCGCAGCGTCTGGTTCAATGAAAACTGTCGCCCGTTTATTGGAGCGCTCAATAATCTGCCCTTTGATTTGATGTTGGAATTCTGATCGCACAGGTAACGTATAGCGATCATTTTTTTGAATAATTCGAGCATCTTGTAATATCCGCGGCTCTTGCAAAAACTTTGAAAAGACTTTTTTCAGATCCTCTTCGTGTTTTGCAATTTGACCGCGAATTTTTCGCAGCTCCCGGCTGGCATCGGTATCGATCCGACCGTTGCGGATTTTATCAAAAATCATTTGGGCCATTTCTGAAAAATCTGTCAACCCTTGGGCATAGCCAGTCAACCGCGGTGTCTGCCACTGATTTTTCTCAAACATCTGGCGGATCAATCGAAAAGACCGTAAAAAGTCTCCGTAATCTACCAGCTCTCTTGGCTCTAATATTAAGCCTTTTTCAATTTTTGTCGTATGATGCAAGATATCTGCCAAACCCATAAAAGGGACTTGTTGGCCAGAATCCAGCAACAGCATGGCTTCCTCTGTTTCTGCTAATCGTTTTCGAGCAGAATGTATCGAAGCTGCTGGTCGTTGTTCGATAAAGCGTTGTTTGCCATAATCACTAAGGATTCGTTGACTGACAACTGTTTTAATTGTTTCAAATTCAGTTTCTTTGGGAATATTCATAAGAGGTCCTTTCTTGTGCCCGTGAAACCTCTCTCCTCCACGTTCAAAAAAAGTGTACAAAAAAGGTGACAGTTCCCCATCACCTGTTTTTATCAATAACGATTTTGATCGGTATCTACAGGCACAACAAATAAACATAGTCTTGTCTATTTGTTTAAATTAGCTGTTTAGATACCTACGACACTCATCAAGAAACCTCTTTCTTTTTTTGAACGAATTTCTTTTATTTTAGTCTACCTCTACCGACATTGTCAAGACCAGTTAGTCGGTTGTCTCAAGCTGAGGAGAAATTCCCAACTCAGATTGCATCCGTTGTACCGCTTTTTGTCGTTCTTCTTCGGAAATCGCTTGGTAAGAAATACCTTCCTCTCCTTGCCAGCCATCTCCAGTAAATCCTGTTCCTTGAATTTGATAGTGCTCAACGGTCGCTAGCGCTGACTGATAACTCGTTAACAATCGAGAGATTTGTTGAAAGTTGAGGTCCGTTTGACCATTTTCTCCAACAATCGCCATTAATTCTTGATATTGGAAAATACTTGAAAAAGACAACAATTCCTTTGCGAGAATTTCAGTCACCTGCCGTTGTCTTCTCTGGCGGCCATAATCGCCTTCAGGGTCATCTTTGCGCATTCGCGTATACTGAAGGGCTTCCCAACCATTTAGCTGTAACTTTCCCTTGGGATAATGGATCTTCTCAGCGGTAAATTCGAAATCATTATCCACAGTGATCCCGCCGATTGCCTCAACAAGGTCCGCCATCCCATCCATGTTGAGTGAAAAATAATGATGGATCGGAAGTTGCAAAAACTCTTCCACCGTAGCAATCATCATTTCTGCTCCCCCGAAGGAGTGGGCATGATTGATTTTATCTTTGAAGCCCTTGCCAACAATCTCTACATAGGCATCCCGGGGAATGCTTGTAATAGTGGTTCGTTTTTCTTGTGGATTCAATGTGACAACCATGATCGTGTTGGCTCGATAATCCGATTTGCGTTTGGAGTCATTGGCAATGCCCAAAATAAGCAAACTCAGCGGTTTAGCCTCTTCAATGACTGTCGTTTTGCGACCTTCGATCGGAGCATGCATCGTTTGGACGGTTTGCTCTGCCTGCAAAAAAATGCGCACCGCGTAAACTGTTCCTGCAGTCACCAGCACTGTCATGCCAGCTAAAAGTATTAACCAAACTTTTTTTCCAGTCGTCATGATCTTCTCCTTTGCATCGGTTTGTCCACTCCTCTACCACGGTTCAAAAAGAGCCTTGTCACTTCATAGGTCATCCCTGTCACTCCACTGGCTAAGCAGAGACTTGCGAGGGTATCACTTGGATAATGCACGCCTAAATAAAAACGGGAAAAAATCACAGCCAGCAAAAAACCGCTGCCGATCAAAGAGAGAGTAGCCTTTTTTTTAACCAAAAATCTTGCTAAAAGCAGACAGGTGATCACTAGCGTCGTAGCCAGTAACGTATGCCCACTAGGAAAACTATAGGAATCCCGAATCATTCCCCCTTCGATAGCGGGTCGTGGCCGTTGGACCACCCATTTTACCCCTTGACCGATACCACTTACCAAAAAGAGATTTCCCAGCACCCAGATGGCCCAAACTCGCTGCTTTTTCCGCCATAGATAGATACTCAGGAGACCGGAGACAGCTGTTGTTGGCAAAATCGTTGCTATTGCGGCGAATCCCAGTATGATTTGATCCCCTAAAGGGGTGCGCAGCTGCGGTAGAAACCAAAAGAGTTGATCTAGATTTCGGAACCAATGGGGTTGCTGCAACACCAGCACTGTCAACAAGAGAAAAAACGCCATAAGCAAAAAACTGATTGTCAATCGACGAGATTGATGAAACATCTTCCAACACTTCCTTTTCATTTTTTCAAAGCAGACTTCTCATGGGAATCGTTCTTTTCAAGACCTAAAATAATTCCCAATGAAAGGCCGATGGCGATTAACGCCGTCCCCCCTTGACTTAGAAACGGGAGCGGAATACCTGTTAATGGCAATAACCCGATAGCTGCGCCAATATTTTCAAAAATTTGAAAGACTAAGCCAAAAACGAAGGTAATTGAAAGGTAGACCGCTGCTTTATTATTGGTTCGTAACGCAGCAAAAATGATTTGATAGATCAAATAAAAATAGAGAAAAATCACTAATGAACTTCCCAGAAAGCCAAAGGTCTCACCGATAACTGTAAAAATCATATCGGATTCTCGAACCGGAACATAGACAGACTGATGGCCGGCATTTGCTCCCAGTAATCCCCCTGAGCCGATGGCCCACATACTTTGGACCTGCTGATAAGCAATCGAATCTTGAAAAGCAAAAGGATCTGCCCATGCTTTGACTCGATCTAACTGATAGGGTTTAAAGTGCAGTCGAAACAAAATCGTATTGCCCCAATCCGTAAATACCAGCAGTAACAATAGTCCCCCGATCACTGCCAATAATGAAAACATCGCAGTCAGCAATTTCCAATGGACGCCGGAAATGACAAAGAGTGCCCCCAGCATCACGATAAACACCAGACTCGTACCAAAGTCTCGCTGCATGAACATCAATAGAAAAGTCGGCAAACTATAAAGCAAGATCTTTCCTACATAAAGACAGTCAGATTTAATCGTTCGCTGCCGCTGTTTTTTTTCATATAAGAGTGTGAGATAGACCATGAACAGTACAAAGGCTAACTTCATGATTTCAGAAGGTTGCAGGGTAAAACTGCCAATGCGCATCCATCGCTTCGTATGGGTCAGCTCAAACATGATCGGATCATAAAACCAATACAAAAGAGTCATCAATCCTAAGGAAAGAAGATAAAACAAACCCGAAAAGCGCAGTAAGAAAGTTGTCGAAAACAAGCTCCCTCCCCATAAAGCAATTGCTGCCAAGATACAAAAGAAAAGTTGGCGCAATACCACCGGACGGGGATCCGCGCCGTCCAACAGACTGGCCCCATATTGCACCGCAATACTTAACAAAAAAAGTAAGAATATGGGTAAGATCAAGGCATAATTCACTTCATGCGGCTTGAATAACTTCATTTGCACCCCTCCTTTCCAATTTGAGACAAATACCAAATGCAAAGGAAAGAATAAAGTAGCTTGAGCCGCCATAACTAATAAAGGGCAGCGGAACCCCCGTCATAGGCATCAATCCTAGAATACTTGCGATATTAATACTTGTCTGCAACAGGAGCAGCGTGGCGGTTCCTAATAAAATCAAGCCGCTTTGATCATCAGCGGCAGTTGCCGAACGGATAAATAGCCGTAAAAAAATCAGAAACAATAAGCCAATTACAAAAACACCTACGATCAGGCCAAGTTCCTCTACCAGAATCGAAAAGATAAAATCCGTTTCCGCTACCGGTAAAAACCCTTTTTTCGTAATACTGTTTCCTAATCCTAGCCCCTTTAATCCCCCATTGAACAATGCATAATAGGAATGAATCATCTGAAAGCCTTGACCATAGGGATCAGAGAAAGGATCACTGACTAATTGGATTCGATTATACACATGCATGAAGAAATGAGGCAGCCAGCCCTGATGACCCAAAAACAGAATAGCAGCACCTAATAGAAATAAACTAAGGATCAGTCCAACAAACAAGAACAGGGTCACCTTGACAGGGACTTGAACGGTAGTGATCATGATGAAGGCCAAAAAAAGCAAAATCATCACACCTGCCACTTTAGGCTGCATTAAAATCAAGCCACAACATAGAAATAAAAGAATCATTGGCTGTTTCAGATCATGGAACGGCCGTTTTTCTTTAAAGTAATTTGCCAAATAGAGAATCATTCCGACATTGACTATTTCGGAGGGCTGAAACTGAAAACCAAAGATCGAGACCCAACGTTGTGCCCCATTAACAGATACTCCAAAAAACGGCAAATGCGCCAATATCAGCGTCAATAGACCAAATGCCAATAATCCGATTGCCAGTTTCTTGCTTAACAAAATTTCGACTCGGGTTTTTTGAATCACAAAAATCATTACCCAGCTAAACAGCAAAAAAAGAAGTTGCCGTTGAAACAAAGCTGACGGCGAATTACCTCCTGTCATCAATCGGTAAGAACTTGCACTATAAATCATTAAAAGACCGATAAGACTTAACAGCAAATAAGCTGTGATAAGTAGCCAATCGATCTTTCTTCTTTTATTCATGTCTTCCACTCCTTCCCTTGGAGCAGGTGATTTCAGACGTTATTTATTTTACTGATTTACGTGTTCAACCATACTTGAGAAAAGAAAAAAAGCCAAACTTCTCTCAAGACGTTCGACTTCGCAAGCAATCTCATCGTCCGAGTTTTGGCACTATACAACGTAAAGAAGAAACAAAGCCTAATTTGATTCCTTCTTAGCTATTTTATGAAGAGCCTTAATCCGACAATTCCTGTTTTACACATTGGCGTCTTTCGACGTTTCTGCGCAATAGCTTGTGTTTGTATAGGAGCCTCACCTAACAAGGTTATCCGTTATTTTTATTCATCCTGAATGTTACCGTTAGTTCCTCAAGATGACAACTATATTTAATAATTTCATGTTTTTCTTTAAATATTCTTAAACATCTTTAAAAAAATGATTTTTTTCATCCTTTTCTTTCATCTTTAAAAAAGGCCTTTGTTTCAAGCCTGTTTTCCTAGTTATTTTTCAGACAAAAAAACATTCACCAAAGATGCCGCGGGTCAAGATCCGCGAGGGGTGTGAGGAAAAACCCCCAAACCGCTGCAGCGAATCAAAAACAACTAGCAAGTTTCTTGGTGAATGATGTGACAATTATTTCAAATACCAAGCGATCCTTGGATCACTGGCGAATCAGGTAGTCAAAAGCACCTAGTGCCGCTGTAGCTCCCGAACCCATGGAAATAATAATTTGTTTATAGATACTATCGGTACAGTCTCCAGCAGCATAGACGCCAGAAATAGAAGTAGCCCCTTGTTTGTCAACAATGATTTCATTGCGTTCATTCAACGCCACCCGATCTTTCAGCCATTCGGTATTTGGCATCAAACCAATTAAAATAAAGACCCCTTCTACCGCTAAAGTGGTTTCACTATTTGTCTGACGATCTACGTAAGTCAGCTGCTCTACATGATCGGAACCTGCAATTTCTTTGGTGGCTGCATTGGTGATCACTGTCACGTTTTCCAGCGTTGCTAGCCGGTTTTGTAAAACGAGATCGGCTTTTAGTTCTGGTAGGAACTCCAATACATAGACATGTTTGGCCATTCCTGCTAAATCAATCGCAGCTTCGATACCTGAGTTGCCGCCGCCGATCACCGCTACTTCTTTACCAGCAAACAACGGACCATCGCAGTGAGGACAATAAGCGACCCCTTTGTTTTTAAACTCCTGCTCTCCCGGAACATTGATGTTCCGCCAGCGTGCACCGGTTGCAAGGATCGCGGTCTTTGTTTTCAGAACCGCCCCGTTTTCTAATTCTACTTCTACAAATTCTTGTTTGCGGATATCTTTGGCCCGTTGCCCTTTCATGACATCTACATTGTACTCGTTGACATGTTCTTCCACTTGACGCATTAATTTTGGTCCTTCAGTGTAAGGAGTGCCAATCATGTTTTCGATCCCTAGTGTTTCCATCACTTGCCCGCCGAAGGTTTCCACCACCATACCGGTATTGATCCCTTTACGGGCCGCATAGACAGCAGCACTTGCTCCAGCAGGTCCGCCTCCTACAACTAAGACATCGAAGACCTCTTTATCAGCAAACGATTCTTTGCTCGTAGGACCAGCAGCTTGTTCGAGTAATTGTTCAATGGTTTGACGACCACTAGCGAATTCTTCTCCGTTCAAAAAGACCGTTGGAACTGCCATGATTTTCTTGGCGTCAACTTCCTCTTTGAACATCCCGCCTTCGATCATCGTATGACTGATCTTCGGATTCAAAACTGCCATGATATTCAAAGCTTGGACAACATCTGGACAATTATGGCAAGTCAGACTGACATAGGTTTCAAAATGCAAAGGACGGTCAATTTTTTTGATACGGTCTTGAATCGCCTGTTCGACCTTTGGTGCCCGTCCGCTAACTTGCAGCAAAGCTAAAATAAATGAGGTAAACTCATGACCGAGAGGAAGGCCGGCAAAGGCAATGCCACTATCGCTCCCTGGCTGCATAATGGTAAAGCTGGGTGTCCGTTCTGCCGTTCCTTCTTCGATCGTAATGCGTTCGGACATTTCTGCGATTTCGACTAAGAAATCACGAACCTTTTGCGAGGCGTCATCTGTACCAAGACTGGCAGAAAAAACAATCTCGGATTCCAGCATTGCCAGATACTGTTTCAGTTGTTCTTTGATTCCGCTATCTAATGCCATGGTACCCTCCTATATTTTTCCGACTAAATCAAGACTTGGTGTTAAGGTGTCTTCTCCTTCTTTCCATTTTGCTGGGCATACTTCCCCTGGATGAGTCCGCACATATTGGGCAGCACGAATTTTGTCGATCAATCCACTGGCATCTCGTCCGATACCGTCCGCATTGATTTCGATTGCTTGAACAACTCCATCTGGATCAATAATGAAAGTTCCTCGTTGTGAAAGGCCGCTTTCTTCATCCAATACATCAAAAATACGTGAGATCGTGTGAGAAGGATCAGCAACCATAATGTATTCGATTTTGCTGATGGCATCCGAATGATCATGCCAAGCTTTGTGGGTATAGTGAGTATCTGTGGAAACAGAATACACTTCTGTTCCTAGTTCTTTCAAGGCTGCATATTGACCTTGTAAATCTTCTAATTCCGTTGGGCATACAAATGAAAAGTCTGCTGGGTAGAAACAAACGACATTCCATTTTCCTTTGAAATCTTCAGATGAAATTTCGATAAACTTTCCATTGTGATAGGCTTGTGCTTCAAATGACTCAATTTCTTTTCCAATCAATGACATAGCGATTCCTCCAATTAGAATTATTATTTGAGAATAATCTCTCTTAATTAT
>NZ_JALAHI010000167.1 GCF_022711995.1 Enterococcus sp. | reverse complement strand
ACACTCTTCCTTCAAACAAAGCCGTGGGAATGGATGAGCTTAACCCTCGATTCCTGCGTCTTTACTGTTGAGGGACAAAAGCTTACCGCCACCTTTGAACTAGCAGCTGGAGAAATCAAAGGGATCTATGGTCCTTCTGGCTCAGGAAAAAGTACCCTTTTTCGCTTATTAGCCGGTTTATCCGAAGAAGGATTTGAATCTGGATGCTATAAAATCGATGAGCAAGATTTCACTGAGTTGTCCCCTACCCAGCGAATTGCCTTCGTCAGTTTGATGTTTCAAAATCCCGATACGCAGTTTTGTATGCGAACCCCACGAGAAGAGTTGCTATTTTGTCTGGAAAACATGGCCATTCCATTAGAGGAAATGACTAACCGGGTGACGCAAGCACTCGATTTTTGCGAGATTCGTCATTTGGAACATCGCGTATTAACGACCCTTTCAGGTGGGGAGAAACAGCTGGTGGCACTGGCTTGTTGTCTGGTTTTAGAAAGCCGTTATCTCTTATTGGATGAGCCGTTTGCAAATCTCGATCCAATGACCACCCGATCCATACTGAAAAAACTAACAGAAATTCAACAACAAAAAGAAATTGGGATTCTGTTGATCGACCATCAAGTCGCCCCGGTTGCTGATTGGGTGCAGGAATGGCTTGTGCTACCCGATGCTTTCCAGCCAATCTCTTCTGGTCAGCTTTTAGAGCAAGAAGAGCGGCTGCGGCAAACGTTGACCAGATCCCCCCGGCCTCCTAAGCAACAGCCGCTTTTACGTTTTGTCGATTTTCGGTTGCCAATCGGGGACCATTCGTTGGTGATCGAAAATGAAACGTTTTATGCCGGAGAACTGATTGGCATTACAGGAAAAAGCGGACTAGGAAAATCCACCTTTTTCAAAGCACTGCTGCAACAGGCTTCTTATGATGGATCTGTTTATTACCAAGAGCAATGCTTGACCTCTCGCAGCCGACCTTTTGAGAAGATGAGCTGGATCATGCAAAATCCACAGGATCAGTTTCTTGCTTCCTCCGTGGCCCAAGAATTAGCCAATGGCCAAGAAAAAAGCGACCTATCTGAAAAACTGAACCAATTGGGGCTTTGGGGGAAACGGGAAGATTCACCATTTCTATTAAGTCA
Organism: Enterococcus sp.; assembly: GCF_022711995.1. Classification (GTDB taxonomy): domain Bacteria; phylum Bacillota; class Bacilli; order Lactobacillales; family Enterococcaceae; genus Enterococcus_D. Next base: position 1,528 of record NZ_JALAHI010000167.1, on the reverse strand, counting down.
AGGACAGCAACGGCGCTTAGCGGTTGCCTGCTTGATTGATCGCGAGATTCCGATTTTGCTTGTTGATGAGCCAACCTATGGTCAGGATTTGCGGCAGTCGTGGCAATTGATGTCGCTATTAGCTGACAAAGCAGCCAGTGGCACACTGGTCTTCATCATTAGCCATGAGTTGCGTATCTTGTCAGATTTTTGTGATCGAACCGTTGATTTCAATCTTTATGTAAAGGAGGCTTTCGATGAGGCACCGAAACCCAACCGTCAAACTGCTAACTTTATCCGCGCTGGCATTGCTCGTCTCTTTTCAAAATAATTTGTTGCTAAACAGTAGTTTGAGTCTGCTTTTCTTATTGCTGCTCTTGCTTTATCTGCCTCTGAAAAAATTGCTGCAATTGCTTTTGGTATTGACTTTGAGTGCAGTTGGGATCTTTTTTACCGGATTGATGTTTTTTCAAGAAAGCCAAAATAGCCCCTCGACGGCAGCTGTTGCGTATGCCATTCGTCTTGTCAGTCGCGTCTACTGTTTCGGGCTACTAGGCAGCATTTTTGCGGCGACGACCACATTGACCGAACTAATCTATTCTTTGCAGCAGCAACTCCGACTGCCGCCTGTTTTTGCTTATGGTTTAATGGCCGCTTTTCATATGGCTCCCATGATCCCTAAGGAATACCGCAATATCCAGTTTAGTCTGAAATCACGAGGGATCAACTACTCCAGACTATCCTTAAAACCGCTCATTCCATTGTTGGTCAAATCAATTCGCTGGTCAGAGCTTTTAGCGACAGCTATGGAATCACGCGGGTTCTCCGGTGAGGCCCCTCGAACCTACGCCGTCAATCTCACCATTACCCGCAAAGATTGGTTATTCGGATGCAGTCTATTGGGCGTCGGCTTAATCCTTACAATACTTCCCATGCTTAGCTAAGAGAAAAATACCGCAAACCAGAGAGCTTAAGGTGTTCTGGTTTGCGGTATCTTGGTTTTTACGTATTTTCCGACAATTTAAATCGCTATTTTTTTACCTTGCTTGACTTGAGAAAGCATCACAAGAAAAGTCGTTGCGGTGATATAAATCGTTAAAATCAAATAGATTTTTTTTATGATGGGAACAGTGTCACTGGTCACCAGCGAACCAATTCTAGGCAAATGAAAAAGAGGCTGCCCCAGTAACTGGCTTTTCCTGATTTTCATCGTCTCCATATGGTCTTGGTTGTCACCAATCGTGTACATCGTTCGCTCTTGTTGATCAATCGCTGCAATTCGTCGGGTAAAAATCTGTTCGCCTTGATTGACAAAATAAGTAACTTCATCACCGACCATCAGCTTTTTATCGCCGATTTTTTTCACAAATAATAAACTTCCTTGGGGATAGGTCGGCTCCATTGCGTCACTTTTCACAATCGCGATGTGCAATCCTAGCATTTGAGGAACGACAATCATAATCAAAGAGAGAAACATTAAGATCAATGTTACAAAAGAAAGAAGGATACTGGGTCTAAAATATTTTTTCATCACAGATCTCCTTTATTT
>NZ_JALAHI010000166.1 GCF_022711995.1 Enterococcus sp. | reverse complement strand
GTTTTATTTACTTGATAATTTTCTTGAAAAGCTTCATAGGAATACAAATCCCGAGTAACTTTTCCTTCAGCAATCCCCTTTTCATACAATGTTCTGATTTTCGTTACTTCATCTTCGGTTAATTTTGGTAAAGTTGTTTGGTCAGAATCATATTTCACGTCATTTTCGTCTTCAATAGCCCAAAGAGATGTTTGAGATTCTTGCTCTGAAGAAACGACTGTAGTGAGTTCTGTTTTTTCTTCAAGAGGGCTGGTTAGTATAGGGGAACTATCGCTTGATGGTGCTATTGCCGGGGGGGAACTTGCATTTGTGGTAATAGTTGAATCCATTGTTTGCTCTTCTGAATAAGCGTTTTCAAAGAAAGCTGGACTAACGATTAGCATAGAGAGAAGGGAGTAGATGATGCATGATTTTTTCATTTCATTCACACCTTTCTAAGTCTAAAAACTTAAATTGTATAAATAATAGATATAAGTGGAAATTAACACTTATGATATAAAAAAACAACTTACGCTTTTGTCACATGATTATTAAACAAGCGAAAAAGGATATCGCGCTAAGACAACTTTTGACTCAGAATCAATGGGAGTTATTTTCCTTCTTCCTCTTTTTCCCCGCGGACTGCTGGACTTTTCTTACTTCTAATTCAGTAGGTTAAAGCAGACGACTCATTAACCGTCTTGTCGTAGTCTCGATTCCTACAAGGCACATAAAAAGCTCCTTACTCAAGTTAGAGTAGGGAGCTTTTTTCATTCGAGAACCGAACTAAAGGGTCCTCGATATTTTTAACACTCGTATCTTCGAAACTACACCTTTCATTGACTTGACATTGATCGCCTCCATAGTTTTGTACATAGTAATTAAAATCAGTTTTCCCTTAAAGTAAGTTTGACATAAAACTCTACGCATGTTGTACCGTAAAGGCACTCCTGCGATTCAGATATACTGTTAGGAAATTCCTGTGCAAACTTCGAATAGGAGATGTAACCTTGTACGTATTGACTAATTATATTTATGAGAGATCAAACCATTCCAGTTCCCCAGCGTAAAACTCTACATTTCGAATTTCCTCGCATTCAATGAATGTAGAATCAATATAAATACCTATTTCATCATGTCCAGATAAGTGACTTGTGATGTCCGGCATGAATTTATCATTTTTTGTATAGTTAAGCTGGACAGCAATCTTATTATTTTTCAAAAGAGCCTCGTGAAGGCCACAGCCAGTCTCGTCAACGTCCATTTCTGGCTTGGGTGAACTGTAAGCTCGTTCCTCTACAACTTTATTTACACTTGTTGTATGTTCCGATAAAAAGAATCCCATCCATTTTAATTTTTTCCGGTCCTCGTAAGGTTTAAACATTCCCATAATCATCACTCCTCAAGAAAAACATGCGAACGTTTGCACTGTTTGTAAAGCGAACAGAAATTAAGAAATTCGATCTAGGAAAAGCGAGGGAAAAAATCGATTTGAAGGTGATAATTGACCACTATTTGATCACCGTTTGACCACCAAAAAGGAAAAAACACGAAAACCTTTCTTATAATTAGAATACAAAAAAAGTGGTAGAAACCTTTTTAAATCAAGGCTTTTACCACTTAGGAAAAACTACAAAAATCTTATCGATTTTAGTCTATGGAGATGGCGGGAGTCGGTAAAATGCTGATATTATAATGCTTTCAGCTTTTTGACTACCAAATTGACTACCAAAATTAAAAATCCACATAAGTATTGAATCTATTCGCCAGCTGTTCTTTTGCAGTTTTTGAAACGTGAGTATACACATCCATCGTGGTTTGAATATCAGAATGACCTAATCGTGATTGAACATCTTTGATAGATGCCCCGGCTTCAAATAGGAGGGAAGCGTGGGTGTGACGAAAACCGTGTATTGAAATCTGTTTAAAATCTTCGGGTAATTTTTTCATTGTGACTAAGTACCATTTTCTGGGTTTCGCAGGTGAAAGAATTCCACCGTCTTCACTTTGGAAGATTAAACCATCCGTAGATTCCTTTTTGAACTCCTTTAATATAGCGATCGTTTTGTCATCTAATGAAATCCTACGAATAGAAGAAGGAGTTTTTGGAGTTTGAATATAAAGTCCGCTAGCGCTTCTTGATACGGCTTTATTAATGTTGAGTGTTTGATTTTTGAAATCAATGTCAGTCCATTTTAGCGCTAGTGATTCACCTTTTCGTATGCCGGTGAAAGCCAAGAGACGAAAGTAAACATATGCTCTAAAATTGCTATCACTTTCTAAAGCTGCCATAAATTGTTTTAACTCTTCTTTATCATAGAAGTTTAAATCCTTATCCTCGGTTACTTCTTTTTTTCTAACAGGTTTCTTTATTACCTTAGTTGGATTCATGTTGATCAGCTGCATACGAATGGCGTAGTCGAAAACTAGACCAGCATAATTCATGACCATGCTTGCTCGAACCAATTTTTTATGCCAAATATTCATTTGGTTTTGTACATCCATAGGCTTTATTTCTAGAATGTTTTTTTCACCAAATGCAGGAAGTATATGATTCTTAAAAACACGTTCGGTCTTTAAAAGAGTTGAGGCTTTAACTGTTGATTTGTATTCCTCATACCATAAGTCATATATTTCTTCATACGTTTGAATCTCGGGCTCCTCAGCAACCTCTTGTTTTTGCATACCATTTACTTCTAAATCAGCTATTGCTAAACGAGCTTCTCTTGTTGTCTTAAAACCACGCCTTGTTGTGCGAATTGGCTTTCCTGTATCTGGGTCTGTCCCTAGGTACAGTTGAAACATATAAGCTTTTTCGCCATTCTTTTTGATGTACTCTTTTATTCGGATATCTTGCTCTTTCCTAGCCAATTGCTTCAACTCCTAGAATTTGTTACAATAGGCGTAACCTATTGGTTATTTTCTGTTTGCACGCCCCCTGACTATCAGGAAAGAGGGGCGTGTTTTTTTGTTTAATTTAATTCAAATGAATCAACTACTACTCCGGGAACAGTTATTTCTCCACCTAAAGTAGAAGTATAAGTGTATTCTCCATAAGAGGTGCCTCTGATAGTAATATAGTCATCTTCTAGAAGACGATTGTTTGATAGTTGATCTTCCGATATTTCAATATACAGTACTTGGTCATAATTATCGTCAACTGCAAAACGGAACTGAGAGTGTTCTTCACCTTTCATCACTTGAATTATTCTTCCAGAAAACTTAACTTTTTCAGCTAAATAAGTATCAGGGTTTCTCGCTAAGTTTTCGTATGTGATTCCAGTATCATAACTAGCTCTTTCTTCTTCGGCAGCTTTTCTTGCAGCCTCTTCAGCCTCTTTTTTTTGTTTTTCAGCAGCTTCTTTTTCCGCTTGTTCTTTCGCTGCTGCTTCTTCAGCAGCTTTTTTATCAGCTTCTTCTTTCTCTTGCTGTTGTTTCTTTCTAGTTGCTTCGGCCTCTGCAGCAACTTTCTCTAATGTCGCCTTTGACTTTACAATCACTGTTTTCGTTTCTTTTCCATTTGATACTTCGTATGTGGTATCTTCCGTTTCTGGAAGTGGAGCTGTCATGCTAAATGAACCAGAGGCTGTTGGTTCTATTTCTTTTACTAATTCATTGCCTTGATTTACAGTGATTTTACTTTCTGGATCAGCTTTTCCAGATAAGTTAAAATTGTTGTTTTCCAAGTAATGTTGAGGTTGGTATACACTAAACTCAATTACTTCTTCTTTGCTAGAGGATACGGCAATCGTTGACGAAGAACTAGATTCTTCAACAT
>NZ_JALAHI010000165.1 GCF_022711995.1 Enterococcus sp. | reverse complement strand
GTGAAAAATCGTTGTTATCACCTTAACTACTGTCATAATACAATAGTCTTCCTTCTGTCTGTTTGGATAGTTAAACAATCCTCTTATATTTGATTATTTTGCATTAGCATAAAATTCATTAACCTTGTCCCAGTTAACCAGATTCCAGAATGCATTGATGTAATCAGGACGAACATTTTTATATTTTAAGTAGTAGGCATGTTCCCAAACGTCTAATCCTAACACAGGTGTTTGTCCTTCCATCAATGGTGAATCTTGATTCGCAGTTGATGTGATCGCTAATTTACCATTTTTGATGACTAGCCAAGCCCAACCAGAGCCAAAGCGGCCAGTCGCTGCTGTTTTGAATTCTTCTTTGAAATCATCAAAGCTGCCAAATGTTTCTTCGATTGCTTCTTTGCTGGCGCCTGTAGGTTCGCCGCCAGCATTTGGTGCTAAGATTTCCCAGAAAAAGCTATGATTTGCATGGCCACCACCATTGTTCCGTACCGCTGTTTTGATGTCTTCCGGAACTGAATCAAAATCAGCAAGCAATTCTTCTACTGTTTTTTCTCCTAATTCTGGATGTTTTTCGATTGCAGCATTCAAGTTTGTTACATACGTGTTGTGGTGTTTATCATGATGCAAGTGCATCGTTTCTTCATCAATGTAAGGTTCTAATGCATCGTAAGCATAAGGTAATTCTGGTAATGTGTAAGTCATAAAAAATTCCTCCTCAGTGATAGTGATTACATTAGTAACATTATCAGATAAAAAGGGGTTCATCAAAACATATGCTTACTTTTTATCAACTTTTTTTTGGTACAAAAATCAAAAACTTACTGAAAACGTAGTTTGCTAAGACAACAACGATCTGTGTCACAAGTTTTGCTATGAAATCACCAGTTCCTAGAACACTTATCAATAGATACATACAGGCCATATCCAATCCCAATGAAAGGATTCGAAAGAAAATAAACTTCCAAAAAGCAAGCCATGATTCTTTTTTCGTTTCAGTTTTCGCTTCAAAAACCCAGATTTTGTTCGTGAAGAAGGCGAACAGTACAGATGCTGCCCAAGAAATCACATTTGCAATCATATAGTGAAAAACAAAGATTTCTCTAAATAAAAAATAAACCACCAGATTGACCAATGTCGTTAGTCCACCAAAAATTAAATAAGTTATAGGTTCCCAAAGTTTTTTTTCTTGTAATTTGATTTTAATATTTTTTAAGCTTTCCATGACGTGATCTCCAATTTCTCTTAATGACAGCTAAGAATATCTTAAAAAGGATTTTTCTGTTATTAGTCCTTGTGTTCTGTTGCTGCCTTCGTTACAATTATTTTTAGTTACATAGAAGGAGTTAAACAAATGACAATCATTCAAATGCTAAAAAGTGCATTTATCCAAATCCCAAATCTTAAATATGTAAAAGATGCTGCTTTTTCAAAAGTAATTCTTTTTCTACTTGGAGCCACCGTTATTTTAGCAGTGCCTACTACCTTACAAGTCAATGACATCTTTCAAGACTTCCAAAGGGATAGTCAAGAAATTGCACAAAAAATCCCAAATTTTACGATTGAAAATGGCCAACTAGCCACAAGTGGACAGGCAGAAGGGTTTATCTATCAAACGAACTCCATCATCTTTACTTTTGATCCAGAGGGAAAACGCAATGCTATTGATATTGCTTCAGATGCTACAGCAAGTGTCCTCAGTATTGGTCTTTTAAAAGACGAAATCGTTATTAGTTTCCCAGGTACAGGTTTTTCTAGCTCATTCTTGGATACGAATCAGTTGAAACTTTCTTATTCAGAACCAGCGATTAAAAATTTAGACGGCAAAAAGATTCGTGAATCCCTTAGCAGCAATCAAATTCCTTGGTGGTTACAACTCATTGTTTTCTTAATCGCTCTTTATCCAGCTTTTTTAAATTTGTTGATTACATTGATTATGGGTACTTTTATTGCAAACATCTATACAAAACTAAAACTTTTTTCTTATAGTTTTTTTGAAAATCTCAAAATTTTAATTGTCAGCGCCGCTTTGCCAACCATTCTAAGTGTATTGATTCAACTTTTTGTACCAAGTTTCGATGCTACAACATTTATTTTGTTTGCGGCACTCTTTCTCTTCGCTCAAGGAGTGAAAGGGTCACCTAAAATTCAACTGAAAAATTGATAGAACAGAACCATGTGTAAAGCTTTGCACATGGTTTTTTCTTCGTTCTTTGATACACTTAAAAAAAGGGGGAACCAGTATGTCAAAATATATTTTATCCAGCAGAGAATTTCGTGATGAATTTATTGAACAAATGCAAGAACTAACTGACGATTATCAGTTCATACATGATGATGGAGCCACCACTATCGACTGGCAAAATGTTGCAATCACAATTGGTTGGAAAAAGGAATGGGCAGAACATTTACTAGACGACTCTTCTTTAGAATGGGTACAAGCAATTTCAGCAGGTGTAGATACTCTACCTCTAAAACAATTTGCTAAAAAAAACATTTTACTTTCTAATGGCAGTGGTATTCACGCCCAATCGATCACTGATCACTTAATCGCTTTGTTATTCATGGAATCCAGAGGCATTTTTACAGCCATCAAGAAACAAGCAGAAAAACAGTGGCAGCCTAACGATATCCCTTACTCCTTATTAGCAGATAAAGAAATACTGATTGCAGGAACAGGTAAAATCGGACAGTCGTTAGCAAAAGCCCTAAATTTTTTTGGTTCCCAACCTATTGGGATCAACACAACTGGGCATGCCGTTGAAGGCTTCAAAGAGACCTATCCACTTAAAGAATTGGTTGAACAAAGTCAAAAAGCTGATTGTGTCATCAACATCTTACCACTGACACCAGAAACAAAGATGTTATATAATAACAATTTCTTTAAAAATATGAAATCTTCCGCTTCCTTTTATAACGTTGGCCGGGGTCCTAGCGTAGATACTGCAGCATTGACAGAGGCACTGCGTCAACAGAAGATTGCCTTTGCTGCTCTCGATGTTTTTGAAGAAGAACCATTGCCAGCGAATGATCCTCTATGGACCCTTGAAAATGTCCTGATCACCCCGCATATTTCCGGATTGACACCACATTTTCAAAAAGCATTTATGGCGATCTTCTTAGATAACTTCCGCAATTTTATCACCGAAAAAGACTTAGTACGCAATCAAGTCGATTTAACAAAAGGCTATTGATGGCAGTTATCAAACCATATAAAAGATTATTTTTGATCTTTTTCCGTCTCCTTTAGAATATAAAGGGGACGTTTTTTTGTTTCCAGAAATATTTTTCCAATGTATTTACCAATGATTCCTAAACACAATAACTGTAAACCACCTACAAACAATACAATACAGACTAAAGAAGGCCAACCCGATGTCGGATCACCAAAGATAAACGTTCTAATAATAATAAAAAGTAGTGCAATGCTCGATGCTAAACAGGAGAATGCCCCAATGAAAGACGCAATGTTTAAAGGTGTATCAGAAAAATTGACAATGCCATCGATTGAGTATTTGAACAAGCTCCAAAATGACCACGACGTTTCTCCTGCCACTCTTTCACGATTTTCATACGCGATGTATTCCGTGTCAAAACCGACCCAACTAAAAATCCCTTTGGAGAACCGATTGTACTCGGAAAGTTCTAAGACTGCATCCACCATATTTCGACGCATTAAACGGAAATCCCGTGCCCCATTGACCATATGTGCCTCACCAATTTTATTGATCAATGCATAAAAAGCTTCTGAGAAGAAACTGCGTATTTTAGGTTCCCCTTTACGATCCGCTCTGCGAGTACCAACACAGTCCAATTGTTTTGCATTGAGCAAGTCAAACATCTGTGGTAGCAGACTTGGAGGATCTTGCAAGTCAGCATCCATTACGGTAACAAAATCTCCCTTTGCTGCTTTTAATCCGGCATACAAAGCTGCCTCTTTACCAAAATTTCGTGAAAAAGAAAGATAGCGAACACTTTCTGGATGATCTTGGTGAAGTTTACGCATCACTGCAAGGGTTTGGTCAGAGGAACCATCATTGATAAATAAATATTCAAAAGGCATCCCTACCTGATCTCTTACTTTTTCAGTTTCTTCAAAAAAAAGTGGCAAACTACTCTCTTCATTAAAACAAGGTACGATAATTGATAACATGCTTTCATCTCCTAACGAACAGGTCTATGATTAAAGATAGCGAAATGAAATCCACTAAACTTTAGTCATAGACTCTTACTATTACATTATATCTGTATTTTATTAGTTGTTTTCAGTAAAGTTATATTTGGGCTCATCCAGCTTTTCATCGTAGTCGACTTGTAGATCATACCCTTTGAAAAACCACTCATCGGTTTCCTCAATAAAAAAAAGCATATCTGATACTGTCTTTTGGACGATCGGATGTTCAGGTTTGTCTACGGACATCCCTACTGAGAACCCATCATGGATTTGAGTTTTCCCATAGATCTTTCCAAAAAAGCGAACACCACTTCCTTGGTCAACTACTAATTCTTTTTTGAACCAATTAATTGCAGCTTCTGTAATTGTTATATTCATCATTTGTCACTCCTAATCATTCATATGTTCATCAAGAATATCGACATCGTCAGTATTCCCAATCACTAGCAGATTATCATTTTCCCGCACAATCGAGTCTGCTGCCGGAGAAACGATTACTTGACCAGGTCCTCGCCGAATCGCTACGACGGTCAACCCATATTTTTGACGAAAATTCAAATCCAGTAAAGATTTATTAAAGAAACGTGGATTGGAAACACGAATCTCTGCCAGCGAAAATTCATCAGAAAGCTCAATATAATCCAGGATATTTTTCGATACCAAATTGTGAGCGATGCGAATTCCCATGTCTCGCTCTGGGTGAACCACCCGATCGGCACCAAGTTTTTCAAGAACCCGAGCATGGTACTCATTTTGTGCTTTCGCTAAAACATTCGGTACCCCCATCTCTTTGACCATCAAAGTGACAAGAATACTTGCTTGGATGTCTTCGCCGATCGCTACGATCACATGATCGAAATTACGAATCCCCAATGAACGCAAGGTCATTTCGTCTTGCGCATTCCCTACTACTGCATGGGTAGCAATGTTCATATATTCATTGACTCGATCCTCATTGCTGTCAATGGCTAATACTTCTTGTCCGGATTCTATCAGTGTTCGGCAAATACTACCACCAAATCGCCCCAGACCAATAATCGTGTAATTCTGTTTCACATTAAACGCCCCTTTACCTTACAAATCCTACTCTAGTATATCAAAAACCTCCTCAACTGACTATGAGGAGGTACCCTTATGATGAGATTCTTATTTTGTTAGGCCATGTTTGAAAGCATATATGGTTGCCTGTGTGCGATCTTCTACTTCTAGTTTGGATAATATATTGGAGACATGAGTTTTAACAGTTTTTAGTGTAATAAATAACTCATCAGCAATCTCTTGATTGCTTTTCCCTTCAGCAATCAAAAGCAGCACTTCTTTTTCTCGATTGGTCAGATCTTCATGTAAAATCGGTGTTCGATTCGTCAGTCGATCCATCATTTTAGTCGTCACTTCAGGTTCCAGCACCCGCTCGCCTCTTTGCGTAGCACGAATGGCATCGGCAATTTCATGGGCAGTGGATGTTTTTAACAAATAACCGGCCGCACCTGCTTCAATTGCAGGGTATACTTTCTCGTCATCAATAAAGCTAGTAACTATGATGATCTTTGCTTCCGGCCAATCTGCAAGAATGGCTTTAGTTGCTTCAATACCATCCATTTCATCCATCACCAAATCCATCAATATGACATCAGGACGTAAAGACAGTGCCTTTTCGTAACCAATTTTTCCGTTCTCGGCTTCGCCAATCACTTCGATGTCTTCTTGAATGGATAAGTAGGAAGAAACCCCCAAACGTACCATTTCGTGGTCATCTACTAACAAAACGTTGATCATGTTTATGCCTCCTTAAGCAGCGGGATTTTTATTTCAATACTTGTTCCTTGATTTTTAAAACTGATGATCTTTAACGTGCCACCAACTGCACTGACGCGTTCACGGATATTCATCAGTCCATAACTGCCAGCTTTCTGATTATCGACATCGAATCCTACACCGTCGTCAATGACTCGCAACAGTACATTGTGTTCAATACGATTCAAGTAGACTTCTAGCTCATCTGCTTTCGCATGGCGCAGTGTATTCGATAATAATTCTTGAATCACTCGAAATAATTGGTCTTCAATAGAACTCGGCATATTAAAATCTTCAATATCCCATTTCAATGATATTTTGATTTTTGTTTCCAATTCTTTTAATAATTGCTCAATTCCTTGCTTCAGACTTTTCCCTTCCAGTGTGACTGGGCGCAAATGCAGCAATAGCGCCCGCATTTCAGACTGTGACGCATTGATAATATCCGTAACCATTGCCAACTGTTTCTTTTGAATTTCTGGTGCATCATTACGGATTGCTTGTTCGTTTAATGCGGACATCATCATCATCGCAGCAAATAATTGCTGCGAAACTGAGTCATGCAATTCTCGAGCCAAACGATGTCGTTCCGCTTCGAGGATTTCTTCTTTCGTGCTCCCGTCGACTAATTGGGGTCGAGCGTTCAATTGTTGAAGCTCACTTGACATAGTTTTCATTTTGGCTTGTAATTTTCTGATATCTCGGTCAACATCTTCTACGAGACGATTCTCCTGGGCATGAGGAATGGGTGTCTCAAGGATTGGACTATCAATATCTCCATTTGAGAGCAAACGCAATTTTTCTTCGATTGGTGCATACTGACGATTTCTAAAAAGAGAGATTAACAAAAATATAGCAAGACCGATCATTAACGAAACGATCAGCAAGTGAAAAATAATTGGAATAAAGAACAATTTGATTTGAAAAACTTCTAACAACCAATTGTTCTTTCCACTAGCATAAAGATACGAAAAAAGAATCAGAATCATCATCAAAAAACTGGTGACCGCACTATAAAAAGCGATCATCCCACGAGAAAATTTAGCAATCATACCCGAATCACCTCAATATCGCCTACCAAAGTATTTGTCAATATTTTTAATCGGCGAGTATTTTCCTCATAATCCGGGCTATAAATTGTCACTTTCTCATTTCTCAGTCCGGTGGATTCCCCTTCAAAGATTACCGTCCCTATAAAGGTGCTGTGTTCCATTTTGATAGCCACTCCAGCAGGAACTAAAATTCTCGTGCGACCGAATCCCTTACGGACAATCACAACATTCTCTTTTTTGGGCAATAAAGTATTGCCCAAATCAATGATCGTATCTCCCGAGAAAATATCGATATTGATATCATCCCATTCGTAGACTTGATTGCCGATTCGCTCATTGCCGATCCATTGTTGTTTCGTTTTATGAGGGTGAAACTGCTTCGGTTCTTCAGTTTCCAAAATAATCATTTGTTTTTTACGCCAAAAAGTATTTTTCGTAAAATCCATCCCAGTAATTTCGCCACCTTTTAATCCAATAAAAAGAATCGCAAAAATCAACATCAACCATAACGCTGGACTATTTAAAAGACTGATAAAGATAGCAATGCCACCTGTAACCATCAAAAAATTATTAAAATTCGTTTTACGTTCTCGTCGAGACACAAAATATATGGTCAATACACCCATGATCAATAAGATCAACAAGGGTGGATTCGATAAAATTTGCCAAACAGCAAAAAGGAATAATAATGCTTCTACGACAAAGAAAAAACGCCAAGGGCTTTTCATGTAAGCTCCTCCTCCCAATGATTCTATTTTATCATACCTGATTCTTCGATGGCATACATCCGTCGCGAGTCCGAAAAAAAATCCCGATTGGTCCTTTTCTCTTTGAGAAAGTGATCATCAGGATCTTTTGCTAAGATTTTTGTTCAAACATTGTTTTCAAAAATCAGCTCTTTTTCACTTCTGTAATTTTCACGAGCATATCTCCGCCTGGCGTTGCAATCGTTACTTCATCATTGACTTTTTTACCAATCAATGCACGAGCAATTGGTGAATCATTGGAAATTTTACCAGAAAATGGATCCGCTTCTGCACTACCAACGATCATATATTCTTCTTCATCACCATCAGGTAATTCAATGAATGTGACGGTTTTTCCGATTGACACTTCATCATTGTCTACGCCTTCATTATCAATGATCTCAGCAAATCGGATCATGTTTTCTAATGTGGTGATACGGCCTTCAACAAATGCTTGTTCATCTTTTGCAGACTCATATTCAGAGTTCTCGGAAAGGTCTCCAAAACTGCGGGCAACTTTGATTCGCTCAATGATCTCACCGCGTTTGACTGTTTTTAATTCCTCTAATTCCTGCTCTAATTTTTCTTTTCCTTCTAATGTCATCGGGTATACTTTTTCTACCATTTTAATTTCTCCTTTTAACTTCGTATCAACTGCAAAAGGTAATCTTTTGCGAATAGTCCACAAAAGATTACCATGGTTTTTTTTAAATGTAAACTAAAATCCAATAAAAATTAATTTGATGTATTGTTTACATATTTCTCAACTAAACGCATATGCTCATCATACGTTTCAGCAAAATAGACTTCTTGTGTTTTGATGTCTGCCACAAAGTAATAGTAATTATTTGACGTTGGCTCTAAAACAGCCTTAATAGATTGCTCACTTGGATTATTAAAGGGGCCAGGGCCGTATCCAGTATTGACATAGAGATTGTATGGCGAGTCTACTTGTGTATCTTCATACGTTACCAACTCTTTATGTTCACCTAACGCATAGAGAATAGAAATATCTGACTGCAATGGCATATCTATTGCTAGACGATTAAAGAACACTTGTGCAATGTTCTTACGATCGGCTTCTTTACTACCTTCTTTTTCAACTAAAGAAGCTAACGTCAATACTTCTTGGACCGTCATTTCTTTTTCTTTGATTTGATCGTAATACTTAGACATGACAGCATTTGTTTTATCGATCATCTGAGTCACAACTTCTTCAAGCGTGTTCCCTTTATAGTAGTCATAGGTAGCTGGGAAAAGATAACCTTCTAATTTGTAGCGCACGCCTTCTGCCTTTGCTGCACTATCCAACAACTCCGGATAAGCTTTTTGCATTTTATTAAAGAAGCTGTCATCCTTCATCAAAGCCAAGAAATCATCTTTCGAGATACTTGTTGCTTTGGCAAGTGCATCACCAATTTGATCAATATCATAGCCTTCTGGAATTGTCACTTTTGAAGTGTTTTCTTGTACTTTTTAGCCATTCTGATATCCTACGGGCTCTGAAAGTGCAACGAAACCATCAAATTTTAGCTTGAAAATGTATTTTTGTCGATTTTGATTGAATTTGAACTATATTTCAACGTTTTTTGATGGTTCTGAGCCACCAAACACACTTAAAGC
>NZ_JALAHI010000164.1 GCF_022711995.1 Enterococcus sp. | reverse complement strand
CCCTAAATTTTGTAGCTCAAAAAATATATTTTCTGTAAAAGAAGGAACTTCCATGGTAGGAAATTCTATCAAAATATACGTGTCATCAAGGTCCGTGAATAGAATCTCATCATTACGAATATTCTCAATCAAATCACCTGTTATGCGAACTTCTTGTCCTTCAAGTACAGTTAACGGCAGATTTCTCTGATCCAGTTCTTCTTGTAACAAGGAGACTTGAGAAATGACCTCATTTTTCGGATTACTATATTTTCCATTATTGTGATGGGGTGTACACAAGATGTGCGTGATTCCTTGACTAATTGCTTTTTCAGCCATTGCAATACTGGCATCTAAGTTCTCTGCACCATCGTCTATTCCAGGTAAAATATGGCAATGTAAATCGATCATTTCTTTGTACTCCTTTTTAGACATTAATTTCCATAATAATAATAGTATCCGGCATCTTTACTGTTTTCTGCACCATTATAGACAACGCCCAACATTCTTGCTTGAACCATATTTAAAAGCTCTTTTGCTTTAG
Organism: Enterococcus sp.; assembly: GCF_022711995.1. GTDB lineage: Bacteria > Bacillota > Bacilli > Lactobacillales > Enterococcaceae > Enterococcus_D. The sequence continues at coordinate 3,219 of NZ_JALAHI010000164.1, read as the reverse complement.
TTAAAGACTCTTTTCGTGAGACATTCTCACGAACCACTAATATAGTGCCATCTGCTTTTGAGGCCATGATTTGTGCATCAGTCACAGCAACAACTGGGGGCATATCAAAAATCACGACATCATACAAGTTTTTTGCTTCTTCAATGACTTGATTCATTCTTGTCGAACCTAATAGTTCAGAAGGATTCGGGGGTTTCGGACCACTGGTCATGACAGAAAGATTATCGATTACCGTTTTTTGAGCTGCCTCCACCACAGTGGTCGAAGTACTCAAAACCGTACTTAAGCCAGTATTGTTTTGAAGGTTAAATGTTTTATAAACCGTTGGCTTACGCATATCCGCATCCACTAACAATACCCGTTGACCTGATTTAGCAAAGACCACGGCTAGATTGGCAGATGTGGTTGATTTTCCCTCTCCCGGACCTGAAGAAGTTATCACCATCGTCTTAATTTGTCGATCCGCTGAAGAGGCAAATTGAATGTTGGTTCGAATCGTACGATATTGTTCGGAAATAGGAGAAGATGGGTCAACCAGAGTAATCAAACTGACCGCATGTGTTTTTGTTCCTTTACGTTCTTGTTGTTTTGCCATGTCTTTTCCTCCTACACTTTCGAACGACTACGGCGAGATTCCGTCGTTTTTTCATTCGTTGGCTTTTTCAAAATTGGTCTTGTTGGTTTTTTTTGAATAGTCGCATTCAACTCTTTTTGCGACATTTGTGGCACAGTACCTAAAATCGTAAAACCTAGATTTTCCGTTACAAACTTATCGTCTTTCACTGTTCGATCCAACAATTCTAATAAGAAGGCAATTCCTACACCAACAATCAATCCCAATACAAGGCCAATTGCCAAATTAATCTTATTGTTTGGCGATACAGGTGCTGTACTTGCTTGAGCATTTGAAATAATTGAAATTTTATCAACATTCAATACATCTTTGGCATTTTCTTGGAATACAAGTGCGGTAGTATTGGCAATGTTTGCTGCATAGACAGAACTCGTATCAGTTGCTTTAATTGAAAACATCAGAGAGTTTTGAGACTGTGTTACTTCGATAGCATCTTTCAATTCAGGCACAGATTTATCAATCCCATACTCCGATTCAAGTTGATTCTTCACTTCGTTGATTACAAGATCACCTGTAACCAATTCTTTATACGTATTAATCATCTGTAAATTAGTATTGACATCATTGGCATTGGTTGTTTCCGTTTGAGGCAGCGTAACAATCAATTGCGCTTGTGAGCTGTATTTTGGTGTTAAAACAAAAAATGTAACTACTCCTGCTAATGCTAAACCGGCAAATAGAGAAAGAAAAATCGCCGCTAAATGTTTACGCAATATATCAAAAATTTCTTTTAAACTAATCGTTTCTTCCATTTCTTCTCCACTTTCTTCTAGTTAGCTGTATCTAACTGTTCTTTTAGGATTTGTTGTACTCGTTTCAATTCATCTCCACTGACTCGTTGATAAGAGATACCGTCTTGCATAAATCCGTCCCCTTGCATTTGCACCTGCTCCACTTTTTTGAAAGCATCACGATAATCCAAGGCAATTTTTTGCATCATACCAAAATCCATATCCGTTTTCATATTTCCTTCAATAGCAGATAGGACTTCTTTATATTGTGACACCCCATCCAGAGAGAGAGCTTTTTTTGCGACAGCAGCTACAACATTTCTCTGACGACCTTGCCGTCCATAGTCACCATTCGGATCATCATAACGCATTCGAGTATAAGATAATGCTTGCTCACCATTTAGGTGAATTTTTCCAATATCAAAAGTATTTCCCTCATTTTCAAATTTCAAATCATTATTGACTTCCACTCCGCCTACTGCATCGACTAATTCTTTGATGCCTGCCATGTTCATGGCAACATAATGATCAATTGGAATATCCAAAAACTTCTGCACGGTATCCATTGACATAGCTGCTCCACCAAAAGCGTAGGCATGATTGATTTTATCTGTTGTGCCATGGCCAACGATATCTACATACGTATCTCGTGGCACACTAACGATCGTTGTCTGTCCATCTGTTGGATTAACTGTTGCCACCATGATTGCATCTGAACGTCCTTGATCCGTTCGTCCAAGGTCTCCAGTATCGATTCCCAGTAACAGCACTGAGAATGAATCTTTCTCATCCAAGTTCACCGGAGTTTCCCGTTTTCCTTCTTCTTGGTTCTTTCGTTCCACTGATTCATAGGTTTTTTGGATTGAACTGGACAGATCCATATATAGCTTGGCGCCAATTCCTACAGCTCCGATCACTAGCACTGCAACGATCCCAAAAATAATCAAAAAAATCTTTTTCCCTTTTGACATAATTTTTCCTCCAGTTATATCTTCCTATTAGTAATAATAAGATTCTGAATCTGTTTCTGAACTATCCGTCGTTGTATCTGAATAGCCATTCCCAGTCGTTGCCGTATCTGTCGCTGTATTATTGTAATAACCTGTATACCCCATTTGAGCTGCAACAGTTTCCGCAAGTTTGGTGTACTTCTCTTTCAACTCGTTATTGCGGATTTTACTGATGCTGTCTACAGCGGATAAATATTTCTCATAGGTCACCGCATCGGTTACTTTCTCGTCTTTGAGCATACTGTCGAATTCTTTTTGTAGCTTAGTCACGCGATCTAACTGTGCATCCGCATACCCAAGATATTCCGTTACTAAAGCAGTCCATTTGTCTGCTTCGAAAAAATTCAAGTTTTCACGAATAGTGCCAACGTCTGTTGCTTTGAGATCTTTTTTGATAATGACGTCGTTTTCTGCTTTTTTCCAATTGGAGACGCCTTTTGTGAAAAGTTTGTCTGTGGCTTCTTGAATTTTTTGTTTCGCTTCAATTTCTTTAAGTTCATCGTCAAGCGCTTTTTTTTGGCTTTGGATTTCTGTTGCTTCCGCTGGCAAAGCGCTGTCTTCGATGCCATATTCTTCGCCGGATACTTTGATCATTGCTAACTTGCCAACGAGTTGGCTGACGTCATCAGCGGTGATGCCCGTCTTTAAGAATGTCTTATCATCGCTGAGATAAAGACTTGCGACCTCCTTTTTTAACGTTGCAATGCTGTCAGTTTCGCTTGCAATCGCAGTTTGTGCATATTCTACCCGCTGCTGGTATTGTCGCTGATTGTTCTGGCGATACCCTACCAAGCAAATAGCAACGGCGCCTACACCAACTACCAAAACGGACAAAGTCTTAAAT
>NZ_JALAHI010000163.1 GCF_022711995.1 Enterococcus sp. | reverse complement strand
CATGTTTTTCCGCCTTTCAAATGTGATATTCTATTTATTATATATTTTCCTTGATAAAATTGCAATACAGGATTTTAAAGTCGCTGTTTTAGAAGAAAATTCTACTTGACGAATGAATGGTATACACTATATACTTCGATTTAAGTTAAATAGTATATCACATTTGAAAGGCGGAAAAACATGAAGAATATTGTCTGGTTTTCAGAAGGGACGAAAGACCAAAAAGAGCTATTAGGTGGAAAAGGGGCAAATCTCGCTGAAATGATTAGTATTGGCTTACCGGTGCCTAAAGGATTTATTGTTACAACCGATGTTTGTCGTCAGTTCTTAGAGAAACAGCAACTTGCGCAACCGTTGGTAGAAGAAATTATTCGAGCCGTTGCTCTACTAGAAGAGCGAACACAAAAATTTTTTGGCGGCAAGAAGCAACCGCTGCTGGTTTCTGTACGCAGTGGGGCAAAGTACTCCATGCCAGGAATGATGGATACGATCCTCAATCTAGGGTTAACAGATCAAACGGTTCAGACTCTGGCAGCAAATACGAAGAATCCAACATTTGCTTATGATTGCTACCGTCGCTTGATCCAAATGTATGGCGATGTTGTTAAAGGGATTGATAAGAGCCATTTTGAATCCTATTTAACGACCTACAAGCAAGAAAAAGGGTACTCTTCTGATCAATTAATGACTGCCGAAGACTGGCAGAAGATTTGTCAGGTTTTTCAAAGTATTTACATGGAACATACACAGGAAAGGTTTCCTCAAGATCCATTGGAACAATTGCTGTCAGCTGTTCAGGCGGTGTTTCGTTCATGGAACAATCCGCGCGCCATCACTTACCGTAACATTCATGCCATTGCTCACGATTTAGGGACAGCAGTAACTGTTCAGGAGATGGTATTTGGCAATAGTGGTGCTGCAAGTGGAACTGGGGTTGCTTTTACTCGCGATCCGACGACTGGACACAAAGGATTATTTGGTGAATTTCTTGCTTGTGCCCAAGGAGAAGATGTTGTCGCGGGGGTTCGTACACCAAGACCGATCAGTGACCTGGCCAAGACACAACCAGAAATCCATACCCAGTTTTCGAGGATTGCCGAGTTATTAGAGAACCATTACAAAGATATGCAGGATATCGAATTTACGATCGAAGAAGGACAACTCTATATCTTACAGACTCGCAATGGGAAACGGACAGCCAAAGCTGCTGTGCAGATTGCGATTGACTTAGTGTCTGAAGGGAAAATTACGAAGAAAACTGCATTGCAACGATTGACACCAGCTATGCTGGATCAGTTGCTGCATCCCATCTTTTCTCCGGCCGCTCTTTCTGAAGCAATCCCATTTGGGCAAGGCTTACCTGCCAGTCCAGGTGCGGCGGTGGGACAGGTTTATTTTTCTGCAGCAGCAGCAGTCAGTGCCCACCAAGCAGGAGAAAAAGTAATCTTGTTACGACAAGAGACTTCACCGGAAGATATTGACGGAATGGTGGTCAGTGAAGCAATCGTGACTTCTCGAGGTGGTATGACTTCGCATGCAGCGGTTGTTGCCCGTGGACTAGGGGTATGTTGTGTGGCCGGCTGTGAACAGTTAGCCGTTGATTCATTTTTGAAACAAGCTCGGTGTGGTGAAGCTGTGATTCAAGAAGGCGACTATCTATCAGTGGATGGCACAACAGGTAATTTATATCAAGGGGCACTGCCACTGGCCGCTTCTCAAGATTTTACTTTGTTGCAGACGATTTTAGATTGGTCTAAAGAAAGCGCAGATCTGTTGGTGCGGGCAAATGCGGAAACCGTCGAAGAAATCAAAACAGCCCTTTCCTTTGGTGCAGCAGGTATTGGCTTAGCGCGAACGGAGCATATGTTTTTTGGCGAGTCACGGATCTGGCCGATGCGGCAAGTGATTTTGGCAGAAACGACGGAGGAACGAAAGGCAGCTTTGGCACAACTAAAAGCGTTTCAATTGAACGATTTTAAAGAATTATTGTTACAAACGAAGGATCAGAAATGTGTCATTCGTTTGTTAGATCCGCCTTTGCATGAATTTTTGCCTCGTCCCCAAGAATATGAAGAAATGGCTAAGCGTAGCGGCTATTCGCTGGAAAAAATCAAGCAGCGGATCCGTGATTTACAGGAAGTCAATCCGATGATGGGGCACCGAGGCAGTCGTCTGGGAATTACGTATCCCGAGATTTATGAGATGCAGACAGCGGCAATTATCGAGGCCGCTTTACAAGTTTCTGACACAGGCAATGTTGTTTATCCTGAAATCATGCTGCCTTTGATCAGCATTCCTGCAGAAATGATCGTTCTAAGGGAACGCTTGGAAGCCTACATCCAGCAAATTTTCGCCCATTATCAGCAAGAAGTGCCTTTTAAGATCGGGATGATGCTAGAAACGCCAAGAGCATGTTTACTAGCTAGTGAATTGGCTCCGTTGGCAGATTTCTTCAGTTTCGGCACCAATGATCTGACGCAAATGACATTTGGCTTTTCACGGGATGATGCCGGCGGATTTATTCAGCGATATTTGGATCAAGACATTTTGCGGGAGGACCCCTACCAGCATCTTGATAAAGCTGGAGTAGGAGAGCTGATGAAACAAGCCGTAGCTGCAATTCGTCGGCAAACGAAGGAAAAAGTCATTGGCGTTTGCGGGGAAGTAGGCGGGGATCCCCAGTCCATTGCCTTTTTCCGGGAAATCGGTGTAGACTATGTCTCTTGTTCCCCTTATCGGGTCCCGGCAGCATGGTTAGCGATTGCCCAGTCTGCACCAGAATCTCTGTCTTAGCAATCGTAGAAAACGTCTAAGAAGATTTTTTTCGATACTAATCTATAAACCAATCAAATACAATGTTAGGTCTAAATAATCATTTGAATTCTCTTTGATAGTAACGACAGTTTACTAGAAAGAAAATGGTTATTTGGGCCTTTTTGCCGCCTATTCGCGGTAGTTCTGCTAGCTTACATCAATAAAAAGAATTTCTCGCAAGTAAAAAAACAAAGAACACTTAATAAATAGGAAATTATAGCCGATTACGAAAGAGTAAGTTCCTTTTGGAGAAATGGTTTTCTTAATAAAGGTAAAAATTAAAAATAAAGGAGTGTCTCAAGTTTGGGAAAAAAGAAGAGTATAGGACTCTATGTTGGGTTGGTTATGGTTTTGGTTGCAGTAGTGCCAATCTGTATCTTGGTAGTCAGTACATACGTGACAACAAGACAATCATTGATTGATCGAAATGACATCAACAAAACTAGTGCTGTTCAACTGATTATGGCAGAAGAAATCGTACTGAAAAATTCTGCAGAAGACAAGTTAAAAGCAATGACTCAATTTTCAGCATTGAAATCAGAATATGACATGGCTGATATTACAAGAAATATGGAAAAAGGAATTATTGGAAATAAAATGTTTCTGTCATTTACCTTTGCTACGGAAGACGGGCAAGTGGCCTCCTTTGATCCGATACCAGATGATTACGAGGCTACTACTCGTCCTTGGTTCACCGGCGCGTTGGAAGCAGATGGGGAAATTTTCTGGACCGAGCCTTATAGGGACGTGGCTACCGAGCAATTTGTGACAACAGTATCTATAAAAGTCGTAAACGAAAAAAATCAAGTGGGTGTTTTGAGTATCGATGTATCCTATGAAGAGGTACAAGAAATCCTTTCAGCTATCGATGTCGGTCGTACAGGAACTGTTTCTCTGATCTCTGAATCAGGTATTGTGATCACCTCCAAAGACCCAGATTTGATTGGGCAAAACGTCAAAGATGATCCAACTTTCCAAAAAATTGTTGCCTCCAAAGAGACGATTGGCAGAATCAAGCCTGAAAATGGCAATGGGGTTGATGATATCGTCTTCGATAAGCCAGAAGGTTCAAACATTTGGGCTTTTGCCGATGTAAAAGCAGATGATTTAGACGAAGAGATTAATTCTATTCTTTGGATCTCAGCAATCGTTGCTGGTTTAATGATTCTACTGATTATTGCTGTAGCCAGTTATACAACGAAGATAGTTAGTACGATCATGAACGTCTTCAATGAGCAGTTCTCACAAATGGGATCAGGCAAGCTGGCATTATTAGAACGGAAGCAAAAAGATCCAAATCAAAAATGGCGTCTAGGTCAGTTTGCTCAAAGAATCGTTTATCCGGATGAAAATGGCACGGAGATCCACCAAATGGCAGCGAATTATAATCAAATGGTTATGGAATCAAGAAAATTGATTCAAAATGTTCAAAAAGAAAGTGATAGCGTTGCTGCGATGTCAGACTCGTTGTTGGAATTATCTAAACAAATCAGTGTGGCGGCGGAAGAAGTGTCAGAAACGATTACAGGAATTGCCGAAGTAACTGGTTCACAAGCTCAAGAAACAGAACACAGCGTTGCGCAATTGCAAAATCTTGAAAAAGTAATCAAGGAACTACGGAACACGATTAGTGAAATGAGTAATAAATCACAAGAATCCACTGACATCAATCAGGAAAGCATGAACCTAATGGATGAAGTTGGAGCAAGCTGGCAAAATGAATTGGAACAAATGGAAAAATTAATGACGAATATGACGAATATGAATGATAATATCCAAAATATCAATACCATTATTCGTGTAATCAATGATATCTCCTATCAAACAAACTTGTTGGCATTGAATGCATCGATCGAAGCGGCTAGTGCAGGGGAATCTGGAAAAGGGTTTGCAGTAGTAGCAGCGGAAATTCGAAAACTTGCAGAACAAAGTAAAGCTTCCACAAAAGAAATCGAAGTCATCATTGAGAAAATTCGTACACAGTCTGCCCAAATGGTGGAACAAACCTCTGATTCACTAAAAGGTGGCGAAAAACAAACGACGTTGATTCAGCGTGTCATTGCATCTTCAAAAGAAGTCTACAAACGAAGCATGTTGATGATCGAGGGTATCAACAATGTGGAAGAAGCTAGTCAACGGATTGAAAACATTCAGGGAAATGTTTTAAGCGACTTGGAAAATATCTCGGCTTCAACAGAAGAAAATGCTGCTGGTACGCAAGAAGTATCGGCTAATTCAGAAGAGGTTCTGGCAACGATGGATGAGTTTACGAATCACGTTTCAGATCTCAGAGATATCTCAAAAACATTGAAAAAAGTAACCGATCAATTTGAAATAAAATAGAATCAAGCAAGCACCGTATCAGCTTTCAGCAAAGAAGGCGGATGCGGTGTTTTTATGGAGTGAGACCTTTCCTTCTTAATGGATATGAGGATTGAATGGATTGTTTTTGCCTTCTTTATCAAGCTGAAATCTGACGAGAATAAAAGAGGTTCTACTTATCTTTTGCTGTTTTTCTAATCTAAAGAAATCGTCTAAAGAGACATTGGCGAAGGCTTCAAGCAACAAGGAGGAAGAAAACGGAGGAAAACTAGAAGGGGGGGCAAAAGCTTTTGGCTGGTGCCATTGGATGCCCTAATACAAGAGGGAACCAGTTGTTATAGAGAACAAAAAGAGAAGGCTGATTTCCCTGGTCAATTAGGAAGTCAGTCTTCTCTTTGGCGATAAGTTCTTTCACTTAACTGTTTTTGTGTGAGTGTTCATTCTTCAGTGATTTGTGAACGTTGAATGATCATTTCTACCCGACGATTCTCAGAACGTCCTTCGGGGGTATCATTACTTGCTTTCGGTTGCGTATCTGCATAGGCTTGGATAGCAGCATTTTTTTCTGAGATAATCTTTTTATCGATGAAATAATTCATGACAGTAATCGCGCGAGCAGCACTTAAATCCCAGTTTGATTCATAGCGGCCCGTGCCTTTTTCCGGTATATTGTCGGTATGCCCTGCGATGACAATTTTATGTGCCTTCAATTTTTTTAATGCCGAAGCGAGCATATCAAGGGATTCGCTTGTTTTTGATGTGATTGCTGCGCTGCCTGATGCAAACAGGATACTGCTGTCCAATGTGATGTGAAGCCCATCTGCCTCTAAACTGACTTCGCTCTGCCCGTCCAGCGCGGATGCTGCCAGATCTTTTTGTAACTGTTCGCTGATTTTTTCGAGTTGCTGATTTTCTAATTGGATACGGGTCGCTTCTTCCTGGGCTTGAGCTTCAGAAGCATTCGTTGCACTACTCCCAGTTTTGCCTGCTGCTCCCATATCAATGACTGAACCAATAGCAGGGGAACCACTATGATGGCTAGAGAGAATGGAACCAAACTCACTACGGATCTCTTGGAATTTTTCGTCGTCTACTTTTGCCATGGCAAACATAACGATAAACAATGCTAAGAGTAGCGTTAACATATCTGAGTAAGGCAAAAGCCATGCTTCATCAACGTGTTCTTCCTTTTTCTTTTTTCTTTTCATATTGAATCAACCTCTAGGATCTTTCTTCTCGTTTATCTGGTTCAATCAAACTAAACAGTTTCTTTTCAATGCTTTTAGGCGATTGTCCTGCCTGAATCGCTAATACCCCTTCAACAATGATCGACATCACTTGTACTTCTTGTTGTGATTTCAAATTAAGACGCGAACTGAAAGGAATGAACAAAACATATCCGAAGAAGATCCCATACAAGGTGGCTACAAAGGCGGCGGAGATCATATGTCCCAATGCTTCAACATCTTCTAAATTTCCCAAAGCCCCGATCAATCCGATAACGGCTCCCAAAACCCCTAATGTTGGTGCACTGGTTCCGGCGGTTTTAAAGATATTTGCCCCTACATGATGTCGTTCTTCGATCCCATAAATTTCATTTTCCATGATTTCTTTGATTTGCTCTTCAGGGATTCCGTCAACCACCATCTCTAATCCTTTTTTTAAAAATGGTTCTTCCAGATTCTGAATTGCACCTTCTAAGGAGAGCAAGCCATCCCGTCTTGCTTGGTTAGCCATATCAACAATACTATTGATGGTTTTTTTTACGTCATATTCCTCATTTTTTAGCAAAACGCCAAAAAGTTTTGGGATACGTTTGATGTCACTGCTGGGAAACGAATTAACCACCGCTGCGATTACCCCAACAAAGATAATGATGGCTGCAGCCGGGTTGATCAACACCGCTACATTCGCTCCTTTAACGATCATTCCGACAACGACGGAAATAACCCCTAATACTATACCGATCAGCAAGAATAAATCCATTTATTGCGTCCTCCTAAACT
>NZ_JALAHI010000162.1 GCF_022711995.1 Enterococcus sp. | reverse complement strand
CTTTCTGTGCCCATTTTTTGTCCTGATTGTTCGCCACGCTGATTTTTCTGACAATAAAAAACTGTGCAAAAAGCACAGCTTTTCTGATTTTATAACTAAAAATTTGTTATTTTACGTTATATACTTCATGTACAAAAAACGGTATTCTTTCACTAAGAATAATTTTCAATTCGGAGGTAAGTAGATGTCAGGAATGGTTTATGGTTATGCGCGGGTCTCCACAAGACAGCAAGATCTTTCACGCCAACTAGATTTACTTGAAAAATATAACTGTCACAAAGTTTATACAGAGAAAATTAGTGGTACCCAAGCCAATCGCCCAGAGTTGCTCAAATTAAAAAAACGCGTGAAGAAACATGATCAAATCATCATCGAGAGTTTTTCACGACTTGGCCGCAGCACCAAGGATCTGATTGATTTGGTTTATTTTTTTGAACAAAAAGGAGTCAAAGTAGTCAGCATCAAAGAAAATTTTGACACGCAAACGCCGCAGGGGAAATTAATGATGACAGTTTTTCAAGCCTTCAGTCAGTTTGAACGTGATATTATCGTAGAACGTACCAAAGAAGGCTTGATTTCTGCACGGGCAAGAGGAAAGATTGGTGGTAGACCCAGAGTGGACCCCAAATTAATCCAAAGAGCACTTCATCTGTATCAAAAACAAGGCTTTTCAGTAGCGGAGGTTTGTGCAAAAACCGGAGTTAAGAAAGCAACCTTTTATCGTTATTTAAAACAGGCGACATTGCAAAGTTGATTCCTTCGCTAACTCAGCGAATCACACCTAAAAAACGACCATTGTTTCTTGATGAAAGTAGGCACATCAAGAGACAATGGTCGTTTTCTTATTTTAAAATAGCAGTTTTTCTCGTGTTCACTCACGTATTCTCTGGTTCTTCTTGTTTCTGATAATATTTTTTTTCGAAATCAGTCCATGATCGGCTAAATTGATGATTCGAAAAGGCCCGCTTCAAGCCGGAGCTTTGTTTGAAACGAAAAACTTCTTCGACATCCATTCCCAATTCTTTGGCAATCCGATCATCTGTCCAACCGCTTGCTACTAATTGTTGAACGATTTTGCTCATTTTCTCGATACCATGCGTGCCTCGGGCGCGATTGTGTCTAACCGTGGAAGCCATACGGTTCTCCAACGGCTTATCAATGACAGTTACTGGTACTTCTTTCAGATTCAACCGTTCTTTGGCTACCTGATAGCGGTGAAAGCCGTCAATCAGTAAATACCCTTCTTTTTCGTTGTCAAAGTAACAGACTAACGGTTGTGTGAAGCCGTCTTCTCGAATCGACAACTCCAAAAGTGCCAATTCAGGTTCTGCTACTTTATTGGGATTGTAGTGATTGGCGTGAATTTTTTTCAATGGCACCATTTTGACAGCTAGCACTGGAAACGCAATTTTTTCCATTAGACAGAACACTCCCTTTTGAGAAAATAATAGTTCTTCGTTTGGCGAAAAATAGTGAACCCCTTTGTCTGAAACAACGCAACTTCATTGGGATGATTCGTCGTGACCGTGATTTCTTGATCCGGATAGTTTTTTCGGATATCATGCAGCATTTTTCTTAACAAAAGAGCCTTTCTGTCTGAAGCAGGCTCTTTTTCATAGAACTCACCCATCTCGATGCGGGCTGCTTTTTTTTCATAGTAAGAAAAAGCCATCACTTGATTCAATGGATCCACGATTACATACCAAGAACAATCGCCAGAATTAACGAGGTAAGGAAATTGTTTTTGATAGATTCGCTCAGCAAAGAATGGACCCATTAATTGATAGAAATGGCTCTTCTTATATGGTGGAAAAAAGACAATCAGTTGTTCTTTCAACTACTCCACATCCTTTCAGCAAATGACTGATTACGGCTGGTTCTTGGTCAATTGTTCATAAGTCGTTCCTAACTTCTTCAACTGGTATTTTGGCAGGTGCTCAATGCCTAATGCCGCACCAAATTCTACGGCTAACGCATAGAGTTCAGCCTCGTCTTTCTTGGTTAATGCGTATTGTCGGGTACTTAAAGAAAAATCATTTTTTTCCAATGCTTTAGCGATCCCCTTCCAGTCATGCCAAAGAACTTCATTCTTCAGCCATTCCTTGCGTTTGGTTTCATCGGGGATCGCCTCCACCTGAACACCATACTTGTCCCGATAATGAGTAATTAAAATCGAAATTTTCCGATAATAATGGTCTTGTAAGTTCTTGGAATAAAGACCAATCGACTCCAATAAAAAGACGGCGTATTCCTGCCAGGTCATGTGGGCTGGTTTTTGGGTATTATAATGAGCTAACAAGGACGTCCGCGCATACAAGCGGCCAAAATTCGCACCCGAGACGCGGTTGACGACCTTCTCCCAAGTATCCGGTTCAACTAGCGCATATTGAGAGAGACCTTTGCGTTGTTGCAAACCATACGGCTGACAAATTCGCATTTGCGTGATGGAGACTCCTTGCGTATAAAGCTTGTCATAAAAAGCATTCAATTCCCAATCAAAATGGGCATAGGCGCCCCAGACATCTTCTGTTTTCCAATCATAAAGTGGGTAAAAGTTGACGACGGTGCCTTGATCGATTTGATGCTTGATCCAGCAATGTCCTTGATAATTGAAGTTTCGATTTAAAATAGCTCGATAGCGATGCAAGCTTTCTTGCGTTCGAATGCCGATGCCACAAGCTACCGGCTCCCCTTTATGATAGTTCGCATACCAAAAAGCAAAATTTCTTAGGAATTTATCTGGATTCAAATTTGCACTTTGGTACAGTTCCATCAGCGATTCATCGAGATCAGCCAGTGAAATCGCATCCTTGGGCATTTCCTGGACCCACTTGTCCCGTTCGGCTTCATCCCACATTTTCCACTGGGGCTGAAAAATACTGGTGGTATTGTCTTCATAAAAAGGCAAACAAAAATGGTAGACATGATGGACACTTTTCAGTTGTTTGATCGACTCCATAAACTTCCGAGTGGAACGGTAATTGGCTTCGATGTCTAAAATCAGCAAGTCAAATTTTTTTCCCCTTTTTTGGGCAATTTGGTCAGCTAATTGAACCATTGCGCCGCTGTCTTTCCCGCCACTAAAAGAGAAATAAACATGAGAAAAGGTATTGAATATATACGTTAGGCGTTCCTCAGCAGCTTCCAACACATTGATATCGCAATATTTCTTCATAAACCCCGCTTCTTTTACGTATTTTTGATAGAATTTGTGTAGCTATTCACTTTCATTATAAAGTGAATTGGGGTCGCTTACAAGCCTACCTCTTAATTGCAAAATCTTTTTTAACAAAATAAATATCCAAATATTCCCTCTATTTCTTTTGCTACGGATAAAAAGAGCGGTTTATCTAACACCGGTATTTCAGCAACTAAGCGCTAGAATATCAATGGTTGTCAAATCATAGGAAAGAGGCTGGGACAGCAGTGTTAAACTCCGAGAAATAAGGAGGAATACACGGAAATTGCTTTTCAAATTTTTGGGTAATTGAACTTATTTCGTGGAGGTGCTTCTGCTCCCGCCGTTTAGACGTGTTAAGAGCGTGGAACAAAAGTGTTTGCTTTTGTTCCACGCTCATACTTCTTCACTAAATGGAAGAATCATCATCTATTCTGATTGTTTCACCGCTTCCTCTATTCGAGGAGGCTTTTTTCCACAAGGCATAGGCAACGATGACGCCAACGATTAAGATCCCGCAATTCAACCACTTCACATCATTTAGCACGTGTAAATCTAGCGTTGATAAGGGACCTTTTCCGGATAGCTGTAACAAGATATTCAGCGGGCGGTCAAAGAGATTTGTCATAATCACCAGAAAAGCCATCATGACGAATTGATGCGTAACGCTCCCTTTATTTTGGGTGGTAAATTTGGCGATCACCCGCTGATCAACAGGTAAAGAAGGATCCTGCGCATACCGCTGATTCAACCAACTGCTGGTCAAAGATTGCCAGAAACTCAATAAAAACAAACCAAAAACAAAGCTTTGTGGAAAAAGGAGGACGAACAGCGAAAAAGCCAAACCACCAAGCAAAACTGGAACTGCATTTGGAGAAAAGCGCTGCAGCATGCGATTTCCTAAGAGCATTGACAAAATCATTCCAGCCAGATAAGGCAAATACAAATAGCGGGTCAATGCCTCTGTCCCATACAGGCTTCCTAGATAAAGTGCTCCAAATAGAAGAACAAAATTTCCTAACATGCCATTTAAAAAAGTGAGTACGTTGAGCCATGAGGGCAGCTTCCAGTGTTTCTTCCCTCGTCCCAGATAAAATACAGCACCTAAAAAGAGGACAAAGAAACCATAAATCGCCCAATCAAGCAATTGGATATTTGCCAATAACCGCGCATTCCGAAGCAAAAAGAGCAACAAGAAAAAGAGTAGAAAAAGGACTAATTCTTTATAGGCGATCACTTTTGCATTCATTTGCTTAAAGTCGATGCTATATCTAGGATAATGGGTAACTGTATGATAAGCCATAATATAAAACAGTGTATACAAGCCAAATGCAGCAAGCAGCTTCCTTGTGCCTGACCATTCCATCACCACTAACAATAAGATCAGTAAGAACAATGCAAAAGGCATTTTTTTCCGGGTCATATTGGTAAATCCCAGATTTTTTTCATGAAGATTAACTGTACGATTCGTTGGTACCAGCCAGGAGGCACTCAGCCCTAGCAAACTACCGGATAAATAGAAAAACGGAAAATAATAAACACCTAGAATTCCGGCAAAGGCCCCAACACCCCCCATCAGCAAAGCACCAATCAACAGCGTATAACTATCTAATCCTAATCGTATACTGCGGATAAGAAAAATCCCCGTCATCCGTAATGTATAAAATAAAGTAAAAGGCAGAATCGTTAGCCAACTCTTGCCATCATTCAATCCTAGGAATAATAAATACGGAATCACGATTACCGTATTACTTAAAAGAAATGGTGTGGTTTGTGCAAACGTCACGAGCCATTTTTTGATTCGTTGAACCATCGTGAACCTCCTTGTTTCTACCAATCACTCATCTGTGTACGACCTATTGACGTGTACAAGCGATCGTTTCTCATTTATTATACCTTTTCTAAACAAAAGCCGCACTTATCTTCCCCAAAAAAGAGCTGAGAACCGAAGAACTTATTTCTTTATCGCTGGTTTAGAATGTCCGTTTTATCGCTTCCATCCCTTCTCCCATTGAATTCAATCACTCGCTGTGATACACTGGCTTTACTTTTGTTTGGCTGACGAACCGCTGCCCCAACCATGTTCGTTTGGACCAACTCGTTGCGAGTATTCGTGTTTTCGGATGCTCTTTTTGTCGCGTTTTTTGCCAAAAAAGAAAGTGAGTGAATCCAAATGATCCAAGTGCAACACCTCAATAAAAGCTTCAAAGTCGCGAAACGCCAAAGCGGTTTCCGCAATGCCACTAAGGCGCTCTTCCACCGAGAGGTTTCGACGATCCCCGCATTACAAGATATCAGTTTTACCATTCAAGAAGGAGAAATGGTCGGATACATTGGTCCGAACGGTGCCGGGAAAAGCACCACCATTAAAATTATGTGTGGTGTTTTAACACCGGATGATGGGACTTGCTTGATCAACGGTCGCGTTCCATGGAAAGAACGGGTCGATCATGTCCAAGACATTGGCGTTGTCTTTGGTCAACGTAGTCAGCTCTGGTGGGATGTCCCAGTCATTGACAGTTTCGAGCTGATTCGTGATATTTATCGGGTCGATCCGCAAGTCTATCGGCAAAATCTGGAAGAACTCGTCACGCTACTCGATCTAAGTGAAACATTGAAGACACCCGCCCGTTCCTTGAGTCTAGGGCAACGTATGCGCTGCGAGATTGCCGCTTCGTTACTCCATGATCCCAAGATTTTGTTTCTAGATGAACCGACGATTGGCCTTGATGCGGTGTCTAAGATCGCAGTGCGCCAATTCATCAAAAAGCGTAATCAGGAAAAGGGAACGACGGTCATCCTAACGACCCACGACATGCAGGACATCGAAGCATTGACAGAACGCATTTTGTTGATCGGCAAAGGACAGATCTTACTAGATGGGCAACTGCCGGAGTTGAAGAACCGCTTCTCTGATGCCAAAACACTGCAGATCGATTATCTAGGTACCATACCAACACTTCCGGCAGGTGCCACTGTGACCCAATCCGAAATCGGACGTTTGGAACTAACGATTGATCCGAATCAGCTAACTGTGCCGCAAGCCATCACACAGCTTAGCCAGCAAGTGGAGATCACTGATCTGTCTGTTTCCAGTATCACAGCAGAAGAAATGGTCGCTAAGTTGTATAAGGAGTACCATATATGAGCAAGTATCAGGCACTCTTTCGCATCCGTTTTACCAATAGTTTGCAATACCGCTCGGCCGCATTAGCTGGCATGGTGACACAATTCGTCTGGGGGATGTTGGAGATTTTAGCTTTTCGCGCCTTTTATCAGACCGATCCGACAGCTTTTCCCATGACTTTCCAACAAACCGTCTCTTATGTCTGGATGCAGCAAGCTTTTTTGGCATTGTTCATGTTGTGGTTTTTTGAAAGTGAGATTTTTGATGCCATAACCTCAGGAGGGATTGCTTACGAGTTGGCTCGCCCAATGGACCTCTATGACCGCTGGTTTTGCCAGTCCGCCGCGAATCGCTGTGCAAAAGCATTGCTGCGCTGTCTGCCGATTTTTGCTGTCGCCTTTTTATTGCCAGCGCCCTATCGGTTGATCTTGCCCGGAAATCTGATGATCTTACTGCTGTTTGTGCTTTCGCTGGTTTTAAGTCTGGGTGTGGTGGTGGCCGTGTCGATGTTGGTTTACATTTCGACGTTCTATACCCTTTCTTCCCTCGGTGTGCGAGTCGTGATGGGGGCAATCGGTGAATTTCTCGCTGGCAGCATTATTCCATTACCTTTTTTTCCGCAACCTTTTCGTCAAATCGCTGAACTGTTGCCTTTTGCTGCAATGCAAAATGTCCCTCTGAGGATTTATAGCGGGGATTTGATTGGAAATGCGTTATGGCAGAAGCTGGGTATGCAGGTTTTCTGGCTGCTGGTATTGATAGCTGTCGGCAAGTTTTGGATGGCTCGTGCGTTAAAACGAGTGATCGTACAGGGGGGTTGAAGATGTCACTTTATTGGAAATATTTTAGTATTCATTTAAAAAGTCAAATGCAATATAAGATTTCGTTCTTCTTGACGGCGTTAGGCCAATTCCTTGGTTCCTTTACCGCTTTTCTAGGAATTTTATTTATGTTTTCCCGTTTCCATCAAGTCGATGGCTTCTCATTTGAGGAAGTGCTGCTATGCTTTGCGACAGTCCTTTTTTCTTTTTCATTAGCGGAATGTTTTGCTCGCGGTTTCGACCTATTCCCGCAAATGATCGCCAATGGTGAATTTGATCGAGCATTGGTGCGGCCCCGACCGCTAGTCTTTCAAGTGCTGGCTGCTAAAATGGAATTCACTCGCATTGGTCGGCTCCTGCAAGCATTGATTTTGTTTTGTTATGTACTGCCAACAAGCAGCATTGATTGGCAGCCAATCAAAGTGCTGACTTTGACTTTGATGATTCTCTGTGGTGCCGTCTTGTTCTTTTTTCTCTTTTTGATTTATGCCGCCATTTCTTTTTTCACCCTTCAGGGATTGGAATTCATGAACATCTTTACGGATGGTGCCCGCGAATTTGGCCGCTATCCATTTAGTATCTACGGCAAACAAGTCTTGCGGATCTTGACCTATGTCATTCCAATGGCTTGGTTTCAATACTATCCCTTTTTATTTATCATTGGTCGGCTAGAGCAGCCACTATGGGCATTTGCCCCCTTACTGTGCTTGCCATTTGGCATTCCCGCCCTCTTGTTTTGGCGCTTTGGTCTAAGCAAGTACGTTTCCACCGGTTCATAATAAAAAGGAAGTCCTCAATCGGGGCTTCCTTTTTTCGTAAGTCTGCGGATATTTCTTTTAAAACGATAGGTCAAAAATGCCGACCGAGTATACAAGTCGATCCCAATTGCCAGCCAAACACCAGCGATTCCTAAATTCAATATATTGCCTAACACTATCACACCTACTATTCGGATCACCCACATCCCAAACGCTGTACTATACAAGGGTGTCTTGGTGTCCCCCATTCCTTGCAGCACACCAGCTAGAATGAGACTGATTGCTAAGCCTGGTTGATTGAACGCATCAATCCTCAAAGCCACCACGATTTGACGAAGTGCTTCGGGATCTTTCGTGAACAAAGTAGCTACAAATGGAGAACCAACAAATAGCCCTATTCCTAACAGACTAAGAATAATGACGCCATATTTTACAGATAAAAAAGCAATCCGTCTCGTCTCGTCATAATCATTCTTGCCAATACTCATTCCCGTCAGTGTAGCAGCAGCCGTTGCTAACCCATAGGCAGGCATATATACAAAGCTTTCAATACTGCCAGCAATGGTGTGTGCCGAATAGGTTTTGGCACCAATCGCCACGATCAGACCAAAGTACAATACCTGTCCCAAACGCATCACTAACCGCTCCAATGCTGCTGGAAAAGAAATTCGCAACAGTTCATTGAAACTACTTCTATTCAATCGAGTAAACAATGGAAAAGCGATAACAGAATGCTGTACTTTTCGATAAAGTAATATCGTACCTAACGTTCTGGCAATTAATGTTCCTAAGGCTGTTCCCATCACACCTAAAGCTGGAATTGGCCCTACACCAAAAATCAAGACGTAATCCACAATGACATTCAATACATTCGTAATAATACCGATTTTCATTGGTGTTTTGGTATCTCCGATTGCTCGCAGCATACTCCCTAAAATAGACATCGTTGCAATAACGATAGCTCCGCCTCCCACAATACTAAAAAATTGCAAGGAAGAATCAAGGGTTTCTTTTGTCGCTCCCATGATCGTTAAAAGCTGAGGTCCAGCTACTAAACTTACAATTCCAAGAAAAAGACCAGAACCGATTGCCAACAAAAACGATTGCTTAGCGATCAGCTTTGCTTTTCCCAGGTTATTTGCACCGATACTTCGTGAAATCAATGAAGATGTCCCAATTCCTAAAGCAATGAAAATAGCTATATATACATTCAATATTGCATTAGCCAAACCAACACCTGCAACAGCAAATAATCCGATTTTAGAAACCATCAATGAATCAATAAAGCCAACTGTCGTTTCCAAGACATTCTCCACAGTTGCTGGCAATGCCAAATGAATGATTCGTTTCTGGATTTGCATGTCTTTTGGCAAATCTGTATTTAATTTAGTCATATCCCATCACTCAATTCAACTTGTTGTATTGGGTGATCACCCGTTTCAAGGCCTTCATTTCTTCATCCAAATCTGACCCTGCACTAACATGCATCAATGCATGATCCGCTTGGGCCTCCAAGAGGATTTGGCTGATTTTTTGAATTGCCGAGCGAGCAGAGTTCAACTGAATCATGATTTCCCCATAATCTTTATTAGCGACGACCATTTTTTTAATTCCAGAGACTTGACCTTCAATTTTATTTAAGCGTTTAAACAATTCATCTGTTTGATGATCTTTGGCATGTGACATGTCGATCCCTCCTTCGATATAGGGGTACCCCCCATCCCTATAATACTCATAAATTATTTCCAAGTCAAAAAGTTATGTTTAAATCCGTCTATTGCTAAAGTCATTTCACCTATATTTCCTCAAAGGTGCTACAAATCTAGTCATGAATGAGAGAAACAGACAGCAATAAACTCCCTAAATGCAGCTTTTACAAGTACTGTCATACTACATAGTATTTTTACACTTTAAATATTGTTTTAGACACTACGCTATGAGAAAATAAAAGAAGAAAGATTATCTAAAAAGGAGCGGATCAAATTGCAGGATTCTGAAAAGCCATCAACCAATAAATCACTTAAACCAAAACATCTCATTTTTATCCTGGTTCCTACCCTAATTGTGCTAGTGTTGGGTCTATTCTTGAACCATTTCAATTATTGGCCTTTCCAAGGCGATAAAGTCGCTGGTGTACCAGATGATCAGCTTGTTCAATTAGAAAATGGGCAGGATTTGACGAGTTTGCTACTGGCTTATGGGTCGCAGCTCAAATTTAACACCACAGCAACTTCATTAACAGTCTATTTTGATCACTATCGCAAAGGTGAATTAAGTACTCATGAATCAGTTGCTTCTTTGACTTATGAACAAGAAGTTTCCATCAGTGGCTATTTAAACTTTGGTATTGCGGAAGGGCAGAATCATTTATTGGTGAAGCTATTCTCCAAAGGTGCCATGTCGCAAACAGTCACGGATCTTTCCGATTACGACTTTCCTCTTGGCCAAGATAATAGACAATTCAGCGCTGTGACTTCGATCAAGAATGGCAAAGTGAAACTCGAGAAAAATAAAAAAACCCCTCTGCTTTATTTAGCAGAAGGAACTGACGGTGGGAAGATCTATGCTGAGATGGCGAATAATTTAGCCCCAGAAAATTTGAAAACATTGCCTAATGCCTATTTACTTTACTTGATCATTAAATAACTACAATAAAAAACGATGTATTAAAAAAACTTTTTTGATCTCCTTTTTAACAAGCTAAAACAAAACAAGATGAGAAGAGATATTTCTTAAATCGTTTCCCTTTACTTTTTTTTACTTTTTAATTATTATTCTTTTGAAATAAGAATAAATTAAAATAAAAAGGAGACCCAACATGGAAAAATATCAGGTATTTCCTGGTCAAGACTATCAGGCAAAGGTTATTGGTTTTAGTGGTTTACAAGATGTTAGTGTTATTCATGTTTACGAAAATACAGCTACCGTATCGATACAGGGCACTTCGGAAACGGGTGTTGCAAAACTTTGCAATTTTTCAATCAAAGCTGCATCACTAGTAGGTTGAATCTGTCAGAACCTAAGAGCTAAATTTGGTTAAGTTAGACTCTGTGATCCTTCAGACAGAAAAAAAGAAGGCCAACAGTTTTTTCTGCTTCTTTAAAATACTCGAATGTATCAAGTATTTTTATTTTATTTATTCAATATCCCTCTACATTATTTCTAAATAATGTTAAAATAAAAAAACAGGAGAATTATCAGGCTTCCCCCAAGAGAATCTTCCCCAAGTCCTCTTGCCTGATACTTCTCCCTTATTTATTTCTCATGACTACGAAGTAATGGTAAGTCATTCTTTCCAGAAATGCAAGCGCTCCTTTCACTGAACGAAATAAACATTTGCGATTCCTTTTCCCTTAAATCTCTACGTAAACGTCTCTTTTTTTGTAGCATCAGTCTGAATGATAAACTGCTGCTGATAAGATTCCCACCTAACAAAAAACCGTGCAGGCACCTCTTGCGAAAGCGCCCCCACAGTCTTTATCTTTCTCTTTGCTTTACTTTCTAGTTGGGAATATTCTCTGTATAAACGGTCTTTCTTCCATACAATTCTTGCGTGATGCCTGAAAGAAAATCTGCAGCATTATTCCTGCGAAGATTATACATTAGGAAAATCCCGTAGTTTTCAGCCTTCGTCCGTTTAGCGAATTGGATACTTTGTGCTTGGTTTTGTCCCACTTCTACAGCTGCTGGTCCTAAACGATCGTTACCCATACCCACAAAATAAGGCACTTGCCAAGAGCCATAATAAGGATTCCAGCTATAGTCGATCGTCTTTGCCACATTTTGATTATTGGCTGAATTCTCGGCAGCCGGACCAATATTATACAGCGTGATCAGCTTATCTGCTCCTAGACGATCTCTCAATGCTTGAATGAGCCAAATAAAGGATTGATCATTTGGTTGTGGCGTTCCATTCTTCCCGTATTCTGCATATTCATCATCAAAATCGATGCCGTCCAAACCATAGGTTTTCACCACTTGTGCAAGTTCTACAGCAAAGGCATCGGCACTGGCGTAATCCGGGAAATTCGCAAAACCCGCGCCCTGGTGGTTCCCTAATATCGATAAGAGGACTTTTGTTCCTCGTGCTTGTAGCGGTTTGATCTGAGTTTCCTTTTCATCCAATGTTTTTTGTACTTGCTCGTTTAAATGGAGATAGGCTTGCTTCGTGGATGAATCATAATTGATATTGGCAGCAAAAATGATACCGATATCGATTGCAGGTTTATCCGTTCCAGCTAGCGTATATTTCCCAATATTTCTTAATTCGTTGTCGTTAACTTCCACATACATCACTGTTTTCGGTGTAACTTGAGCGGCAGCCTGAGCCTTTAGAACTGGCGTGGCCAGAGAAAAGAGACTTAAAAGAAGCATCACCACAAAAGCAACTGTAAATCTTTGAGATGGTTTCACTACTCGTTGACTCTTATTGTTCACTATCAACGCCTCCTATAATAATCAGATATTTACGCATCATTTACGAAGAGTTTTTTGCATAGAGTCTATTGTTCTGCTGCCATAAGCGCAGCTTCTTTCAATGGGTCATATTCGGGGCTGACCGCTTCTTCATATTTAGCAGCCAAGAACACCCGATTCACTTCATAATGAGAGGTGGCACGTTCGATTTGCTGACTTAACTCTTGAACTTGACGATCGGAAAAATGGTCTTTGTTTCGATCAAGATAATGTTTAGCAAAAGCTTGTGACTCGGCCAGAGAATAGCCTTTTGATTCCAAAATCGCCGTTTTTGTCCAGAGAAAGTCCGTCTTTAGCAGCTGATCGTTTCTTCCTTGAATACCATCCCGATCAATCGCATAAAGAAACATACCGCCGGTTTCACTTGTACGTACATAGTTTGCGACGCTATAGAGATTGCTGGACTCATATGGCTCCCGGGTATCTCCCCATGTTTGGTTGGTACGTTCTTCAGGAAAGGAGAGACCCACTAAATATTGGGAACGTTCGATACCTGTTTTTGAAAACTTGTTGTTCCACGAAGACTCCGCCCGCGCGGCATTCGATCCGTATTGCTGCGCTCCCAAAAAACTGAAGGCTGATGAAACTGGGGTAAAAGGCTCTAAGGAAAAGACATCGACAGTATCATAAATCAATAGTGTATCTGTGTTTGACTTCGGTCCAATATAGTGTGATAGGGCCTTGATCACCCCATGGGCGATTTTCAGTTGACTGGTGGTATAGGTGCTTTCCATATCAAAATCAAGGCCATCAATTCCTGGGGTCATGTATTTATCTAAAAGCTGCTTCGCATAATCGTCAAACTCTTTTGCCGTTGGTTGGCTCTGCGTTGTAGGAATTTTCAATAGTTCGCGATAATCTAATCCTCGTACAAGCTTTGTTCCTCGCTTGTGTAATTCTGGGGCATAAACATTGGCGACTTCATCAAAAAAGACTTTACTATCTGCATCACTCACATTTGCGTGGAACACATTCACAATATCGATTCCCTGGGGAATATCAGTCATGCGGATCTGATTGTTCTGTTCTGACGGAATACTTTGGTCTCGCCATGTGCGGTAATAGACCATGAATGTTTTTTCCGGTTTCTCAACAGTGCTGGCAGATCCCTCTGCCCCAAACAACAACCCACAAAGCAACAACGAACTGGCGGCAAACAATCCCAAAACGACTCTCTTCATCAACATCCATCCTTTCAGAGTAAAATGTATTACACCTTATGTTAGCGCTTACTTAAAAGGATATCTAGAAACAAATTATAGGTATTTCCTAACAAATTAAAGATTTTGCTTCAAAGTAAAAAAAAATGCACAGTTCCCCAACAAGAAAAAAAGCCCTCAAATTCGTGAGGACTGTAGTGACTCCAAAAAGTTAGACTTTTATGGAGTGGAGAAATCCACTCCTTTTTTTGTACGGTAAAATTGACTATTAGACTGCTCTTTGAGCAGCTTCACAAAATTGAATAGGACTCAACCAGTTCAGTTTCTGCTTGATACGTTTATTGTTGTAATAGTCGATATATTGGTCTATTTTCATCTTCAACTCATCAAAACTTCGATAGATTTCTCCGTGAAATATCTCTTGTTTTAGAAGTCCAAAAAAGTTTTCAATGTGGGAATTATCTAGGCAATTTCCCTTTCGGGACATACTTTGAAATATTCTGCGTTTCTTCAATTTGTCTCCATAGGTTTTCATTTGATATGCCCAACCTTGATCTGAATGGAATGTTCTTCAAAATGGGCAATCTTTAGTGATTTGAAGGCTTCTTCTAAACCATCCATTACAACGACTGCATTAGGTCTTTCTGATACTCGATAAGAAAGTATTTCATTGTTATACAGATCCATAAACGGATCTAAATATAGCTTTTTCTGGCGAATAATACCATTTGTATCCGTTTCAAAATAAGTGTTGCGTGAAACTTCAATAACGCGCAATGCAGGTCTAATTTATGCAGATCTAGAAATAGTTTATCATATTATAGTCCACGTTCATAGTGTGACCAAACAGAGAGAATCGTGATCGTTTTACGCTCTTCATCCACGCTGTAAACCAGTCTGTGTTTGATAGTAAGACGTCTTGAATAGTAAGGTAATCCTGTTAATTTTTCGTAAGGTGGCGGTGTCTGAAAAGGATTCTCTTTTATGACTTTGATCAGTTCATCAAATTTACTAGTTAGATTGATACTCTTCAATTTAGGCAAATCTTTGCGAGCATTCTTTTTAATCTTTACATTGTATCCCAATCAATTTCACCTAAATCTTCACTTTCTTCATCCTCAAAGTGTTTGATTCGATCCAGAACGCCCGCATTTTGTAAGTAGATCGTTTCTTGTAAGGAGTTCCAATCGCTCTTACTAATCATTACTACGCTTTCTTCATCTTTTGTACTCGCAATTTCCACTGGTTGACTGTCAGCCACAACATGCTTAATGATTCCATAAAGATTTTTTCTTGCATTCGTTGGTGTAATTACTTCCATAAGTTCTCCTCCTTTATACATAACTATCTTAAATAGATTATAACGTACGTTTAAACGTACGTCAATTAATTGAGATGATTTATTAATCAAGTTAACCAATTGAACCATTTAGTAAATTCGTCTATTTTAAGCGTACCCTAAATAGACATTTGTGCTTTATTGAAAAACCTAACTTTTGGAGGTCGCTTCAGACTTTCGTAGGATGCTTTCTTGGTGAAACAATAGTTTCCTAAAAAAAAAGCTAATATTGATAAGACTTTTCACGGTATTTATTAACAGCGAACAAGCAATTCAAAAGGCAAAACAATTTGTTCCCTACTCCGTTCCTGAAACAGACGGAACGCTTCTTTGCCACAGAGATGTAAATGAAATTCAACCGTTGAAAAGTTCAGCAACCGACTGATTAGTAAGTTTTCTTGACCGATAACCTGAGGGGCTTTGCTTTCCTCATATTGAGATAATATTGTCGCTGCGATTTCATCTCCATTGGTAATGATGCCATCAACGCCGCGGTCTTTGAAAAAAGCCGCCGCAGCCTCGCCGTCTTCTGCTTTGATACAATCCCAAAAAATGTCCTCTTCTGAAAATCCGGGAAAGAGTTCCTTTGCTTTGGCGATCGTATTGATTGAATTACAGCTAAGTCGTTTGCTGCGGCCAAGGGTCAAACCTAACCGTTTCACGCCTTGCTCTTTCAAATACAAAATGCTAGCTGTCACTGAGCCGACTTGATCGATCGTTACAAAAGGGACATCCGTACCGCTGGCATCTTCGCAAAAAACGATTGGGCCATTTTCCAGATAGGGACGAAACGTCTCGATATGGTTGGCACGAGTAATGACAATCAACCCATCAAATCCTTTGGCAGCAAACTCTTCTAAATAATCCTTCTCCAATGCTTTATCGAAATTAGTTGGTAAAAGCGTCACCTTATATTGTTGCGCAAATGCCTCTTCCATAATGCCATTCAGTATGCTATCGAAGAATGGATGGTTGACAAATGGTACGATGACCCCCACATTGAATGTTTTTCCTGAGCTTAGTTTCTGAGCGATCTTATTCGGCTTGTAGTTCAGTTCTTTCATCATGGCTAAAATGGTTTGCCGCTTTTGTTCTTCCACATACGGATGACCGTTGATAACCCGGGAAACCGTGGTAATGGAATAACCAGTCATTTTTGCAATATCACGAATCGTTGCCATAAACAGCTACTCCTTATTCTATGTATTTTCACTGCTGCTTTATATCTCTATCTCTTTGTAGTCTACCATAAAACTAGTCCAAGGACAGACTGCTGGCTATGAAATTTATGATGGAACGTTTCGAGAGTATTCGCTACAAAGCGATATGTGAAGAGTAGTTGGCACTGTCAAAGTTACCAAACAAAATCTGTGAACAAAAAAATACCCGAAGAATAGTTGGCTTGTTCATAATCTCAATGAGCCTCGTTGCACCTTCACAACCGCTCATTATTAGCCATTTCTTCGGGTAGATGATCAACCAATCACTTCAATCCTCGTCCTTGTATGATCAATGACTCGATTCCTTCGGCTGATTTTCTTTATGTCAATGATTGCCTTTGATCCCTATTCTGCTCGCTTGTCACAATGACTCCTATTTTTCTGTGATCAGAGCTTGGTTGCTTCTGTAGATAACCCTCGAACAAATGCTTGAATCACAGCAACTTCTTTGTTGGGATCTCCTTGATTTACTAATCGGTAGTTTTTCACTGCTTCTGGTACAATGAATGTTTCTCCATAATGAATCTCGAATGGGGCAAAACTGTCGGTCACACTTTCAACTGTGATTTTTTCTCCTTCCACCAAATTCAACATATTCACACTTTGATGGACAGATACGGTGACCTCTTTTTTGAACCAATGGCGGTGTGTTTCAATAAATTCTAGCTCATGCAACCCTGTTTTTTCTACCCGGATTTCTTCATCTTCATACAATGTTTCAAAGGGATTGATTAAATTTTCTTGGACCCAGGCGGTATCATACGCTGTATTGACATTTTCTTCTCCATGTACAAGATGGACCGGTCTTGGAATCCCATCTAATCCTAGACGTCCCCAATCCCAGAGTTTGAAGGTGAAGATATACGGTGTCTGGCTAATTTCTAAAACGACCGTATCTGGTCCGCCGCAATGGATCGTTCCTGAGGGGATCGAATAATGATCATGTTTTTTTACTGGAAAACAATTGATGTATTTCTCGTCTGGAAAACGATAGTCGCCATTCTCTGCTTTTTTTAATTCTCTAAATAACTCTTCTTTCTCAGTTCCTTCGGTTACCCCCAAATAAATCGTTGAATTTTCACTAGCTTGTAAAATGTAATAACTTTCATTTTGAGTATAAGTCATGCCAAATTTCTCTTGAATATAGTCCACTCGCGGATGAACTTGCAGACTCAAGTTTCCTCCTCCAACCGTATCCAAATAATCAAATCGGATTGGAAACTCATTACCAAAGCGTGCCTGTACTTTCTTGCCAAGTAAGGCGATCGGTCTTTGATGAACAATGTTGATCGCGGGTATCTCAATTTTAGTTCCTGCAAAATTTAAACACACACTATTTTCTTCTGGTACACCATCAAATGCCCAACCATAATTTTGTTTGTTGGGATCCAGATTGAATTCTTTCTTCATCCATTGACCGCCCCAAACACTGGAATCAAAGTAAGGTACTAATCGAAAAGGTTGTTGGACAATTTCATCTAATGCGGCACGATACCCAGATCCTGTTACCATCTTTGGCTGATTCGCTACATTTGTATCGATTAAGTAATCGATTTGATCTGTCAATCTCTGCTTCAGTCGATCTGCGATACGCCATTCAAAGAAGAATCCCCGTTTCACTTTTTTTAGATTGTCTTCATGTTCATTAGCAGCTTTCCAGTTGGCTAAACCTTTACGATAGCGCTTTTGGATTTCCCAGCGTGTCAAATCAGCGTAGCAAAGAACATCCGGATCAGGTAATAAGATTGTCGCTCCGATACCATAAACAAGGATTTTTTCAATTTTAGCTGTTTTATGTCGCCATTGATTTATTTCATATTGCGGAAAATAATCTTCAAGAACCGAATGAGACATAATACCAAAAACACGGTCTTCTGTTAAGTTTGTTTCAATCATTTTCGTTATAGTTTCAGCATCATACGCATAGTCATCCGCTTTGACGCAGCATACATTTGGCAGTTGACTAAACAAATGCTGCTCTAGTTCCTCTAGATTCACACCTGGATAACATTCTATAGCTATTCTATTCTTCCCTTCGTTAAATAGTCGGTTTAGCTCCTGACCGATACTTTCATAATTATCCCAAGTGATTGTAGGATGTCCGATACTGATTTCTGGTTGTAAATTATACATTAATGTTCCTCTCTTATCT
>NZ_JALAHI010000161.1 GCF_022711995.1 Enterococcus sp. | reverse complement strand
GATCGCTGGACACTTTATTCCTTTTTGATACTTAATTTTGATGTTTATTGACGATATTCTTTTCCGTTTCCGGATTCTATCTGTAGCACAAGGAGGATTTCTAAAACAATCTACAGGAATTATCTCATGATTTTTGATACTTCTAAATGAATCATGCTGCGTATACTCCTATATATCAAAACAATGGCTACAGTATTTTCGCCAAATAAAGAAATCTATGATTTATTTTCTGGTCTTATTTAATCCATTTCAATTTTCAAAACAAATCATTTCAAAAATCCTACTCTTTTTTGTTATGATAAAGAAACATTTATGAATTTAGGTGATGATTTATGCGATTGCTGTTTTTCTTTTTTCTTTTTACTTTTTTGATTGGGTTTCTCTTCTATTTATTGACCCGTCGCACGATCGCCGAAGTCTATCAGGAATTGAACAATAAGAACCGCTACTTGCGAGGCATCAAAGCTTTCTTCATTGGGATTTATCGCATTTTGACTTCTGTATAAAAAAACTGAGACTGTGCCATAAGTCTCCGACAAGTAACACTATCCGAACCTTAACTATTTTGCTCCTGCGGTGCAATGGCTCCTCGTCGCAAAAGTCTAAGGAATCTATCCTAGCAATAGAGCAATAGAATTTTATTCGGTTTCACTTGTTGGATGATGACTTATGTCGCAGTCCCATTTTTTATTTGATTTGTGTTCTATTTTAATGGTTTCCATTGCCAGTCTTGGACTTCAGTAATGTCGTAGCCATTCTCACGGATAAAGTCATGGTGATAGGCAACGGTGTCGGCCATTCGTTGGGCAAAGTCGGCGGCTTGTTCGCCGTAGACCCATTCAGCACCATCTTTCGCTATATGGAAGCGATCCAATTCTGATAAGATCCGCATGTCAAAAGGTGTAGTGATATCACCATTTTCACGATAGCCGTGAATATGCAGCCGTTGATTTTTGCGGCCGAAGAAAATATCTCGAATCAGTCCTTCATAGCCATGGAAAGCGAAAATAATTGGCTTGTCTTTGGTAAAGTAAGCCTCAAATTCTTCATCAGTCAATCCCCGAGGATCAATCTCCGGATGACGTAGTTTCAATAAATCCACGACATTGATAAAACGGATTTTCAACTCTGGAAAGGCATCGTTTAATATGCTTACTGCCGCAAGGGCTTCTAAATTCGGCTCTGTTCCTGCTGCAGCGATTACTAAATCAGGTTCTCCTTGATCTGTTGAAGCCCAATCAATGATCTTCAAGCCGTCTTTTACTAGTATCTCCGCTTCATCTGCCGTATAAAACTGCGGGCGAGGATGCTTGGAAGAGACAATCAGATTGATCTGTTCTTCGGTTTGAAATGTTTCTGCCATTACCGCCAGCAAACTATTGGTATCTGCTGGCAAATAGATTCGGACAAATTCTGCTTTTTTCTCCGCAATATGCGTCATGATTCCCGGATCTTGATGGGTGTACCCATTATGATCTTGTTGAAATACCGTTGAAGATGCAATCAAATTCAATGATGGATAAGCTTTCCGCCAAGGCAGTTCTTTCGATTTGCGGGTCCACTTAAAGTGTTGTGTGATCATGGAGTCCACCACCCGCAGGAAGGATTCATAGCTAGCAAAAAAGCCATGGCGACCGGTTAAGATGTAGCCTTCCAAAAAGCCTTCTGCTTGGTGCTCTGACAATTGGGAATCAATCACCCGTCCGGCAGAACTTAGCCATTCATCATAGCTAGGTTGTTTTGGTTCCAGCCATTGGCGATTTGTCACGTCAAAAACATGATTCAAGCGATTGGATTTGGCTTCATCCGGTCCAAAGATTCTAAAATTAGTCGGATTTTCAACAATCAGATCCCGAGCAAACTTCCCGAACTCCATCATATCTTGAGCAGTGGTTGAACCAGGAACACCAATATCGATGGCATGCTGCCGCCAATCAGTGATTTTCAACGGTTGAGGATCAATGCCCCCATTCGTGATGGGATTCATTGCCATCCGTTTTTGCCCTTTCGGTGCGAGTTCTTGTATCTCCGCCTTGATACGGCCTGATTCATCAAAGAGTTTTTCTGGTTGATAGGATTTTAGCCAATCAGTCAAGGCATCGACGTGTGTCATATGGTGGGCATCGACTGGGATAGGTACTTGATGGGCGCGAAATCCACCTTCGATCGGTTCTCCCTCCCAAACTTTTGGTCCGGTCCAGCCTTTAGGCGTGCGAACAATCAAAACAGGCCAGCGGGGCATGACTGCTTCAGCCGCTTTTCCTTGACGGGCTTTGGTTTGAATCGCTTTGATCTGCTCAATAGCTTGGTCCATGGCTTTCGCCATTTGCGGATGAACAGTCGCAGGATCATCGCCCTCTACAAAATAAGGGGTCCAACCCATTCCTTCAAAATACTTGGTTAGGTCTTCATCAGATTTGCGAGCCAGAATCGTTGGATTAGAGATTTTCGCACCGTTTAGATGCAAAATCGGCAGAACCGCTCCATCATTTACCGGATTGATAAAGGTATTGGAAAACCAGCTACCCGCTAACGGACCGGTTTCGGCTTCACCATCGCCAACCACCACAGCAGCGATGACATCTGGATTATCAAGGACAGCCCCTGTGCCATGGGCAATGGAATACCCTAGTTCCCCACCTTCATGGATCGAACCGGGGGTTTCTGGTGCCGCATGGGAAGCAATTCCTCCAGGAAAGGAGAAAATTTTGAAAAGGTGCTGCATCCCGACTTCATCTTGGGTGACTTCTGGATAGATCTCCGTATAACTGCCATCTAAATAGGCATTCGAAACCATCACCTGACCACCATGCCCTGGGCCTTCAATGTAAAACATAGTTAAATCATACTTGTTAATGACACGATTCAAGTGAGCGTAGATAAAATTCTGACCAGCAATGGTGCCCCAGTGTCCAATCGGATTGACTTTCAGATCTTTTTCTTCAATGGGACGCCGCAATAATGGATTGTCTTTCAAATAGATTTGTCCGACAGAAAGATAGTTCGCCGCCTGCCACCAAGCAGTCATTTTGTCAAAATACTCTTGGGTATCAAATGTTGTCTTCATACTACTCCTCCTTGCTTTCTCTTAATGAAAAGTCTATGCGTCTCAATTTTAAAAGTCAATTTTGCTGATTGTACTTGCGCCACTGCTATGATTTGTCTGCTCCAGCACAAAAAAACAAGACCAGTACGCCTCCCACCAGGTTGCGGTTTGAGAGGATTTGGTCTTGTCCATGGCTCTTTGTTATTGCCTTATCTATTTCTTTAATTACTACTTGATCGTCACATAGTCCAACCCAACGAGCTTCGCCCATGTTTCGATTTGATCGGCGGTCAATGCTAATGAAACAACTGTATGATGTCCGCCGCCGGTTTCGATCCATTGTTTGACGCCTTGATGGAAGTTCGGACGTGGCGTCCACATCACGCGAGCCACCGGCAATTTTGGTGCGGCTTCTGTCGGTTCAAAGGCATCGACCTCATTGATCAATAACTTATAATGGGTGCCAAAGTCTGCCATAGAGACGACAACCCCTTCCCCACCTTGGCCATCAAAGACCAAACGTGCCGGGTCTTCTCGATCCCCCATCGATAGCGGCGAAACGACGATTTTGGGTTTATTGACAGCCAATACTGGATCCACTTCCATCATGTGAGATTGTAAAATGGCTTCTTGGCCTTCAGTCAACTCATAGGTGTAGTCTTCCATAAAGCCGGTTGCCTTGTTATGGGCCATGATTTTCATAAGCCGGTCGATGGCTGCGGTCTTCCAGTCGCCTTCACCTGCAAACCCGTATCCTTCAGCCATAAGGCGTTGCACAGCCAATCCTGGCAGTTGCTGCATCCCATAAAGATCCTCAAAGTTGGTCGTAAACGCACTGTAGCCTCCTGCTTCTAAGAAACGACGGATGCCGATTTCTTGTTTGGCCTGTACTTTTACATGCGCTTCCCAAATTGCGGCTTCGTAATCTCCCTGATCAAAGTCATACAAATTACGATATTCTTCAAACAAAGCGTTGACTTCTTCATCTGTCACAGCATCGATTACTTGAACAAGATCGCCAATACCAAAGTAATCCACGGTCCATCCAAATTGGATCTGTGCTTCGACTTTGTCCCCTTCAGTCACGCCAACATTACGCATATTGTCGCCGAAACGAGCGACTTTGATACCAAAACTTTCATTGTAGGCAACGGCCACATCCATCCAGGCGGCGATTTCTTTTTGGATCGCTGCTTTTTTCCAATAACCAACAACGATTTTATTTTGTTTCTGCAAGCGGGCATTGATAAACCCATACTCACGATCGCCGTGGGCTGCCTGATTCAAATTCATAAAGTCCATATCGATGGTTTCCCAAGGAATGCTTTCGTTGTATTGGGTGGCCAAATGAAGCAGTGGTTTTTGCAGCAGCTTCGTTCCCCGAATCCACATTTTGGCTGGTGAGAAGGTATGCATCCAAGTGATGACACCAGCGACTTCATCCCGATAATTGACTTCTTTCATGATTTTCGTGATCGTCTCCGCAGTGACTGCCAATTCCTGTAAAACGACTGGATAAGGCAGATTGCCACTGTCATTCAAACGTTCGACCATTTCGGCTGCATGATCGCGAACTTCTTGCAAGGCTTCTTCCCCATATAAGTGTTGCGATCCTACAACAAACCAAAATTCTTTTTTACTGATTGCTAACATTTTTGTAGACTCCTTCTTGATTATTTTTGCCCATAGTAGGCATCTTTGCCATGTTTTCGTAGATAATGCTTGTCAAGGACACACTGCGGCAGTTCCGGTGCATAGCTATTGATCTGACGTGTCACAACGTTCATCTTCGCTACTTCTTCTAAAACGACTGCGTTCATGACTGCACTTTGGGCATCTTTGCCCCAAGTAAACGGCCCATGCCCCTGCAGCAAGACACCGGGAATCTCTAAAGGCTGGATGCCGCGTTCACGGAATGTTTCAACAATTACATTGCCAGTTTCTGCTTCATAGCCATGGTCAATCTCTTCTTGGGTCAAAAAACGCGCGCAAGGAACACTGCCATAGAAAGTATCTGCATGTGTGGTGCCCATCGCCGGCAGATCCACACCTGCTTGTGCCCAGCTTGTCGCCCAGGTTGAATGAGTATGGACGATGCCGCCAATTTCTGGAAATGCTTGGTATAACACGGCATGTGTGGGCGTATCAGAAGAAGGATTCATCTTGCCTTCAACAACGTTGCCCTCAAAATCACAGACCACCATATCACTTACTTGCATCGTTTCATAATCAACCCCACTGGGTTTGATCACAAACAGCTGCTGACTACGGTCAACCGCCGACACATTGCCCCAAGTGTATTTGATCAAGCCATGTTTTGGCAGAGCTAAATTCGCTTGGAAGACTACTTCTTTTAATTGTTCTAACAAAAGACTCACCTCAATTTTTGATTTAAATCAAGCCATCGATCGCTGCCTGCTCGATCGACAACCCGTTTTGATAGCGCTTAACAAACTCAGTGAAACCTGCGATATCTTCAGGCAAAGGTGCCAAAGTTGTGCCCTCTTTTCCTTGGAAAACACCTCCTAAAAAGTCGGCTAGTGTTTCCGTTGCAGTCTTATTTTTCATAAATGCGGCCAGTAGGGCAATCCCCCACGCACCGCCTTCACCTGCAGTTTCCATTACGGTGACTGGTGCTTCCATGGCGGCAGCCAGCACACGCTGCGCAACGACTGGTGTCTTGAAAATGCCGCCGTGACCCACGATTCGATCGATTTTGACTTCTTCTTTGGTTAGAATATCCATGCCAATCTTCATGGCGCCAAATGCGCTTAACAAATGGAGGCGCATAAAGTTGGCTAACGTGAATCGACTTTCCGACGAGCGGACAAACAGCGGTCTGCCGGCTGGCATTTTGGTGATATTCTCTCCTGAATAATAGCCATAAGACAACATGCCGCCACAGTCTGGATCTCCTGCCAATGCTTGATTGAATAAGGTTGTAAACAGGGCTTCGGTAGAAATATCCATGCCTGCTGCTTCGGCAAATTCACGGAACACTTTGACCCAAGCATTGATCTCCGATGTACAATTGTTCGTATGAACCATGGCAACTAAATCGCCAGCTGGCGTCGTTACCAGATCAATTTCCGGATAAACCTGAGAGAGACCGCTTTCAAGAACAATCATGGCAAAGGCTGACGTTCCGGCAGAAACATTGCCGCTCCTTTGTGCCACACTATTGGTGGCAACCATTCCGGTTCCCGCATCGCCTTCTGACGGACAAAGAGGAATGCCCGGTTGCAACGTCCCTGTGGGATCTAGCCGCAGGGCACCAGCTGCCGATAGATTACCGGCCGCTTCTCCCGCCACTAGGACTTTTGGTAAAATATCGGCGATTTTCCAAGGCAGATTTTCCGAATGAATCAAGTCATCAAACTGATGGAGCATCTGCGGATCGTAGTCTTTGTATTGGCTGTCGATTGGAAACATTCCTGAGGCATCCCCAATCCCAATCACTTTTTCTCCTGTCAGCTGCCAATGAACATAGCCTGCTAGTGTCGTCAAAAATGCGACATCTGCTACGTGGGTTTCTTGGTTCAAAATGGCTTGATACAGATGAGCGATACTCCAGCGTTGCGGAATATTGTATTGAAACAATGCCGTTAATGCTTTTTCTGCTGCTTCGGTACTTGCATTGCGCCAGGTCCGAAAAGGCACCAGTAATTGGTCTTTTGCATCAAATGCGAGATACCCATGCATCATAGCGGAAAAACCAATTGATCCAATGTTCGTCAGAGGAACCCCATATTCGGCTTGAACGGAAGTGGCTAAAGCTTGGTAACTTGCTTGGATTCCTTGCCAGACAGTGTCCAGTGAATAGGTCCAGATGCCATCTAACAACTGATTCTCCCACTCGTAACTACCGGTGGCGATGGTTTGAAATTGCTCATCAATCAAGACTGCTTTGATTCTTGTTGATCCTAACTCGATGCCTAGTGCCGTTTGACCATTTTGGATCGCTGCACTTATTTGTTGCCTCATCTCTTTTCGCTCCTTTATCCATTTACTAACATTGACTATCAATGCTTTGCTGACTGTTGCTTCACTGAATCGCGGATGATCAATTCTGGCTCATAATAAAACGTTTCTTCCGCAGGTACCCCTGATGTGACCCATTGAGCAGCCAACATCCCCATTGCTTCTTTTGGGTGTGTCAATGTGGTGATCGCCGGTGTTGACAATATGCTTAATGGCGAATCATCATTGCCGACAACTGAAACATCTTCCGGTACTCGTTTTCCCTCGGCTTCCAATTGCTGGATCAAACGATGCGCAATCTCATCGTTGTAGCAAACGATCCCCGTAATCTCATTGGATTGATTCAAGCGGGCGAGGGCTTGTGCAATGACGGCTTCTTTCGTCTCGGTGGTATAAGTCAAGATATCTTCGGCAGCAAAGGTTTTCTTCCCTTGTTCCAAAGCTTTGACAAAACCCTTCATACGATATTTCCCTTGTAAGTCATCGATTTTAGTGATCAGCATCAAGTGTTCATGCTGCTGTGCCAATAAATAGTTCGTCGCCAGATAGCCTGAGCGAGTATCATTGACGCAAATATGCGGCAGATCAAGTTCTTCATAGTAGGCATTGATCATGACTAATGGAATGCCTGCTTCTTTTAACGTCATGTAGTAGGCTAAATTGGGGTTGTACTGACTACTCTTCGTTGGTTCAACGATCAAGCCGTCCACCCCTTGATCCATCATCTGTTGGAGACAAGCTCGTTCTTGTTGATGATCATTATTTGTTGATCCCAAGAGCAACGAATAGCCTTGTTCCCGCAATGTTTGTTCAACTCCCCGCATAATTGAGGGAAAGATATAATCAGAGAGATACGTCATAATGATCCCAATCGTTTTATGGCTGCGTTGCGGTAGATTCTCAGGTTTCGATACATAAGTGCCTGATCCTCTCTCTTTGCGCAAATAGCCTTCGTTGACAAGCAAAGCGATGGCTTGCCGCACAGTATGGCGACTCAAGTGGTATTCTTCTTGTAATGTGGCTTCTGTAGGTATCGTTGTCCCTTCTTTATAGGTGCCTAAACGGATTTTTTCCCGTAACTCATCTGCAAGTTGTTCGTACTTTGTTGTCAATATTATCCCATCTTTCAAAAGTTGTCCGTACATATAGTGTAATTTGAATGCGATTTCATGTCAATAGTCTTTTGCAAAAAAAGAACGCCCCCCATGGATCGCAGCTTTCATCTTGTTGGAAACATCGAATTCCTTCAATTGAAACTGTTCAGAAAAGCGGAATTGCTATACAATAAATGACAACGACAGCAAAGGAGGTTCTTCCTATTTTCTCTTTTAAAGACATCAAAGAAAATTACCCAAACGCCGCTTTGCACTCCGTCACCTCAACGGATCCTGCGATTGAATCGATCCCATTTGGTCAAAAATACATCTGGCTGCCTGCTGCTGACCTAACGGCGAAAGAAAAGATCATGCTGCAGCTAGGAAGTGGCAGCCTCGTTCCGATCATTGACAACCATGCCCGACCTTGGTACCCGATTTTATTTGAGCATCAGCCGATCCATGAAGCAGGAGACTATCGCTTGCTGCAAGTAAAATTCACTAACAGTATTGATCAATTGCAGTCTGAATGGTTACAGGAGATCCAACAAATGCTTCCTTGCGTCATCGACCTCTTCTTTCTGACGGAAGACAGCGCATTGATCGTGGAGCAGCAAACTGGTGACAACTTGCGGCTCGATGAGCTGGATGGCTTATTCGTGGCATTAGACATGGATTTTGACTGTTATTCTCATTTATTTGTAGGTCCCTTTCATCACTCCAGCCATGATTTCACCCTTCTGCTCGCTGAAGAGATGGCCCTTTTTCAACAGCAATTAGCTCGACAAACCAATTTGAAAAGCTTGGATCTAGCCACTGCCCTTATCCATTTACTAAGTGACGGAACCAACTACCAACTCTTGTTCCGCACCCTTTACCAAGATTGGTTTCAAGAAAGCGAATTGGTCCATTTGATCGAATCCTTATGGAAAAATCAAGGCAATGCCAGTTCCACAGCCAAATCGCTCTTCATGCATCGCAACACACTGCTTTATAAGATCGATAAGTTCCAAAATATGACCAACTTGAATTTGAAGGAAATGAATGACCTGCTCCTGTGCTATTTCCTCGTCAAAAATTTCGCTCATCCAACCGATTGAACAACTTGCACAAGAAAACGCTTTTTTTCTTGTGCATATTTCCGTTGCTGATTCAAAGCGTTTTCATTTATGATAAGCATGTAAATTAAATGGAAAGAGGTAATCCACATGGTAGAAATGGCCTTAAAAAATATCCACAAAAAATATGATAATAATGATTCATATTCTGTAACTGATTTTAATTTAGATATCGCCGATCGCGAGTTTATTGTTTTTGTTGGACCTTCTGGTTGCGGAAAATCAACAACACTACGGATGATCGCTGGACTGGAAGATATTTCTGAAGGTGAACTATCCATCGGCGGCAAAGTAATGAACGATGTTGCCCCTAAAGACCGTGACATCGCCATGGTATTCCAGAACTACGCGTTGTATCCACATATGACCGTCTTCAATAACATGGCTTTCGGATTGAAATTGCGTAAATACGACAAAGAAGAAATCAAAAAACGGGTAGAAAATGCTGCTGAGATTTTAGGATTGACGGAATACTTAGATCGTAAACCAGCTGCACTATCTGGTGGACAACGCCAACGGGTAGCCTTAGGACGTGCCATTGTGCGTGATGCGAAAGTCTTCTTGATGGATGAACCTTTGTCTAACTTGGATGCGAAATTGCGGGTTGCGATGCGTGCAGAAATCGCGAAACTTCACCAACGTCTAGAAACAACAACGATCTACGTTACCCATGACCAAACAGAAGCCATGACAATGGCAGATCGTATCGTTATCATGAAAGACGGTTTCATTCAACAAATCGGTTCACCAAAAGAAGTTTACAACACACCTAAAAATATGTTCGTTGCCGGCTTTATCGGCTCACCTGCCATGAACTTCTTTACTGTTACTTTGAAAAATGGCATGATCTCAGATGGCCACGGCTTAAACTTACGTATTCCTGAAGGCAAGAACAAAGTTCTTATCGAAAAAGGGTATGAAGGAAAAGAATTAGTCTTTGGTATTCGTCCAGAAGATATCCACAGCGAACAAATCGCGTTAGAAGCTTCTCCAGAAGCAACTGTCCGTGCAGAAGTAGTGGTTTCTGAATTACTTGGTGCTGAAACGATGCTTTATACGAAGATCGGCTCGACAGAATTTATCTCCAAAGTGGATGCCCGTGACTTCCACCGTCCAGGAGAAGTCGTTGACTTAGCATTCAACATCAACAAAGCCCACTTCTTTGATAAAGATTCAGAGAATGTGATCACGCTACCTTAATTTGTAGTTTTCTTGCACTGTCCTTGGTTTGCCCCCTAGACAGTCGCAATTAACTAATATCCACTTTTATTCCTTATTTGTATCCCCTAAAAACAGACGGCCTTGCGGCGGTCTGTTTTTGGGTTGCAAGGCTTATTTTTATTTTTCAAGATACCGGACATAAAACTTTTTGATCGTCGGATACTGACGGTAAGCCAAGAAGACAATTTTCAGCCGCTTGGTAGTGATGTCAGCCACATCAATGATTTTCTGATGTCCCACTGTGCCGATTTCAGCTAAGAAGCAGTCTTTGTCTGCTTTTTCATAATAAAGTACGGCCCTTTCGACTCTCTGACTCTTGCGGATCTCTTCTTGCAGGATCACTGTATTGATCCGTGTTGGCTGTGGAAAGGTCAGCGTCAACCATGGTTCTCGATCGCTTGCAGCCGGTTGCCAATAGGATTCTCCGGCCAGCTGTTGCAGACAGTCTTGATCCCAGTCGGCGTTTTGAGAAGAAGCCTTGAGATAGCCCTGATACTGAGGCAGATCCTCTTGCAAAGGTTTGAGATATTGGCCTAATTGAGTCAGTGATTGTTGATCCTTGGGATGAATCCGGCCATCGGGCATAGGCGGCACATTCAATAAGAACGTCGCATTCCCTCCCACTGTCCGGCGATACAGAGAAAACAGCGTTTCCGCACTTTTCACTTGATCATCTTCTTCTGGATGATAAAACCAGCCTGGTCTGATCGATAGATTGACCTCCGCTGGATACCAAGCCAATTCTTTTCTGGAAGTATATTTTGCCAATGCAAAACGACTGCCTAAATCGGCTTCGGTACTTGTCATAGTTTTGCGAAAGGCCGTGGTGTCTGTCTGTTGCGATTTCTTAGCCGTTTTTTCTGCATCCAAGAGCTCTCGTGGAACGACACTCCACTCATTTTCTCTTGTATGGCCAGCCTCATTTCCGATCCAGCGAACATCCGGTCCGCAAACCGCGATCACGGCATTGGGCTGCAACTGTCGAATCTGGCGGTAATACCTTTGCCAGTCATAAAACTGCCGTTTGCCATTGGGACCTTCTCCGTTGGCACCATCCAGCCACACTTCAGTGATCTCGCCATATTGGGTCAAAAGTTCCGTCAACTGCCCCACATACACCTCATCATAGGCTTGCCCTGTACCATAACTTGGGGCATGCTGATCCCAAGGGGACAGATAGATACCAAAGGCCAGCCCAGCCTCATGGCAAGCTTCGGACAGCTCTTTGACCAAATCCCCTTTGCCTTCTCTCCAAGGTGTATGGGCGACGGTTTGTTGGGAATAATTGCTGGGCCACAAACAGAAACCATCATGATGCTTGCAGGTTAAAATCACGCCTTTCATCCCACTGCGTTTAAAAAGTGCGACCCACGCTTGGCAGTCCAATGCTTGCGGATCAAATACGGTCAGTGATTCGCTGCCGTTACCCCATTCCCGATTCATCATAGTAGTTATCCCAAAATGGATAAAGCCATAGAATGCCAATTTCTGCCACTCTACTTGACGATAACTAGGACGAACCGCCGTCAGTTCTTCTACTTCCATCACCTGTCACTCCCTTTTCCAGCTGACGGCTGATTGCCTGCTACTTGTTCAACTCACCAGACAGATCGCTAGCTACAGCCTTTTTGTTTTTACAGCAAATAGAGTAGTGGATGCCAATTGAATTGACAAGCCACTACTCTAAATTACATACTTTGATTTAATTCACATAGTTTGTTTAAAAAAATGTTTTGGAGACATTCACGAACAAATATTCAGATACCGTTTCGTTATGCCTTTTGGTTCTATTCCAATGTATCTTCTACTTTATTTGACAATAAGACAAATGGCATATAGATTACCGTACCGACAGCAATAATTACGATTTGCAGCAATGCCGCTCTAAAATCCCCTGCCGTCGCAAGATAGCCTGACAAGACCGGTGGTGTTACCCACGGAATCAAAATGTACGTTGGATTAACAAAATGGAGACTAGTGGCAAGGTAAGCCAAAATCGTCGACACCATTGGCACGATACAAAATGGGATCGCATAGATCGGATTGAATACAATAGGCAGACCAAACATCATTGGTTCACTAATATTAAATAAACTTGATACGCCCCCAAGTTTCGCAATCATCCGCTGATCTTGTCGTTTCGAAAAGAGTAGTACGGCAATAACCAGACAAATCATGGTTCCGCCGCCACCCATGTAGACATAAGCATCTAAGAAAGGTTGCGTTACAATGTTTGGCGCAGTAGCACCGGCATTGATTGCCTCAACATTTTGCTGAAGAGACGTAAGTAAGATTGGTCCTGAGATTGCACCGAAAACAAAAGCCCCATGAATACCGAAAATAAAGACAAAGGTGGAAAGAAAAACGTATAACAAAATGCCGAATAATGTTTGAAAGCCGCCGACTAACGGTGCTTGTAGCAAGTTAACAACCACTTCTGGAACTGTCAGCCCAGTGATCGTACGTAGAACGACTTCAAAGATTGCGAATAAACTAATGGTAAAAAATGCTGGAATCAAGCTATTGAATGAGCGCGCAATCGCCGGTGGCACACTTTCTGGCATTTTGATTTTTAAGCGATCATTTGCCGTTAGTTTTACAACTAGCGGAACACTGATCAACGCTGCTAAAATCCCTAAAAGCATGGCAGAAGCACTCGTATAGGTTTGGGTCAGCGTACCTGCAGCTTGGATCTCTGTTCCATCGATTGCAGAGACGGAAACAATATTCGGTACTAGAGAGATATATGCCGCAATCGCCACGATTCCTTCCAATGCGCCATCTGAATCATAGGAGCGAGCCAAGCGCACCCCAATCAAAAAGGTGACCATGATGCCCAATATTCCCAACGTGCCATTGTAGGCTTGGTCGCAGATCTCAGAGATCATCATCCTCCCAGGAATCCCTCGCAAAAGTCCAGTGTCTTCAGCCAGTAACACATTATTGACCAACAAGAAGAAGGCCGCAGTGATGGTAATTGGGATCGTGCTTGCAAAAGCATCACGAATTGCAGCAATGTAGCGATTGACAGCAACTTTGTTTGCCATTAACGCAACTTTTTCTCCTAACGCTTCTTTGTTGAATGTTTTCTCATTCTTCATGTTTTAAACTCCTCTATTTTCATATTTTATTAAATCCGCAAGCAATGCCAGCCATTTCCCGGCGATTCCTACCCACACTTCTTTGTAAGTTGCATTATTGAACTGCGGCCAGTAAGGAACATCTTCATCGCCAAAAGTTTGAATTCCGACGGGCATTTCTCCGGTGATTTCTCCCGATGAAACGGAGTACTGCTGAGGATAGTTGTAGCCTTCCCCATACATCATTGACTGACCAAAAGGATTCTTGCCAATCATCCATTGCAACTGCTGATCGGCTAGGTCCACCAACCGGTCATTGTTCATTAAACGGCCCATAATTCCGGCACTTTTTCCCATGGATAACAAGACTCCATTGTTGCCTCTGAAAGAAAACCACACAGGAAAACGCTTCACATACAATCCATCGGCAATATTGATCCCTTGTTCTAATTGTCTTTGATAACTTTCTTTGGCCTCATCAGCCACTAATAAATGCTGTTTGTTGAAGCTCTCCTCATCCAACCATTCATCTTCTTTATAAACACCACTGGCATACATCGGATATGGATCCGTGAAACGACTCAAAAATTCTAAATAGCTGGCGTAGTCTGCAGCTGCTTTTTGCCAGGCTGGGTTATCTTCGACGGCAAGAACAGCTTCAAACGCTTGTGCATATAAATGTTCCCGCGCTTGATGATTAAAGTGCTGAAAGACTTTCTTGGTGTCATCTCGATAGAACATTCCTTTGAGAATCTGTCCATCCTCTAACGAGATTCCTTCGGTTTCCTGACATTGAAGAAGCGCAGTAAACCATTCCGCCATTTGTTCTTGATAGCTGTCTTCGTTTGTTAATTGGTACATCAGCGCAGCTGTCCATGACATCGTAGCCAAAAAGAGACTCTTTGATGTGTTGTACGTATGCTCCCAGAAAATAGGTTCATGTTTGAAGCCTGTTTTTTGATAACCTAAAAGAGCCTGTTGATAATCTTCTTTCACCACTTGCAGCAACTGTGGTCTCATCGAATACGCTTCCGGCAACGAGCGCAGGATCATGGCTAAGATCCCTGTAATCAAGAAATTGTCATAGGGACTGTTGTGAATTCTCGGTACAGCATCATCCATGTTGCCGATTCGGTTATCCGTCCAACGGGTGATTCCGGCACTGGTAATCCGATCGCCGTCATCCAACCGGGTTTTTAAGATAAAATCTAGGCCCCATTCACCTTCTTCGATCAGTCGTAAATACAGCAGTTCATTGTCTTTTTGTGTTTCGGCTAATTCAAACAAGCTGGCTGTTACTTCTGCGGTTTGAACCAATTGCTGGGAAAGATCTCCGGCATCATGCCACCCGCCATTGAAGCTGACTAAGGTTTGTTTATAAGTCGCGATCAAGTCTTCATGACAAGTCCCATGAATCCCATGAACAGGACAACCACACCGTTCACAAAAGATGAAGTTCAATGCTTTCCAGATCGATGCTTCTTTCAGTTTCCCTGTAGCCCCGATTTGGAAGACTTCCGTTCTTGTCTCCTCGACCTGTAAATAATAACTGCCTTGCTCTTGAATATCTGAAAAGTCCAAGACACCAAACTCACCGGTCTCCGTTTTTTGCCATTGAATCGGCTGTTGATAAACGACTTGATCGTCTGCGCTTCGAATGAGTTTAAATTCCTTTGCGGCAAAATCATGGGCATTGATAATCGCTGTTTTTGTATGATTCGAATGATACCCAATGTGGGAAAAGACGATGGCCTGTTTCGGTGCCTGCCAGCCTTTGGCTGAAGTACCTTGCTTGTTTTTTTCAAGACGAATATTTTCGACGGTGTAACGAAGGACTCCTTTCAAATTCATGTAGGAGCCATTCGCTCCGGCAAAAAGATGGATCCCAGTCACTTGATCTCTTGGCAAATTGCTGATGTCTAATACATACGTATGCTTTTTTTGCCCTTCAAGATTAATGACATGGGTGCCTTCGCGATCATAGATATCTGGTATCTTGATTGCGCCATCATTTTCCAAGGTAAGAATAAGCGCAGGATTCACCACATTCTCGCAAGCCGCTGAAATATCTAGTTTTAGCTGCGTGTATTCTTGCCAATCTTCTCCAGTGAGGGACAAGGAACCGCGAACTTCACCAAAATCGACATAATCCCCATCTTCTGGTGCCCCTTCTCCCCAAGAATCATAACGGGTATCGCTGCTCAAAGTCACAGAATGATTGGTTGTTTCCAATTGGCCGCGGCCTTGGTGGCACCATTTTTTGTAGGAATCAACCACTGGACGACTGGCGATGATTTCTTCCTGGTCCAGCTGGCGTTTCTCAAATGAGCGAGTGCGATCTATCGGCAGTGGCTTGTGGATGATCCCCGAGCGCAGCACATCTTCTTTGAACGTATTCATTCTATAGTTCCCCCTTATCAATAAATGCTAAAACCGCCGCTCCTTTTAGAGCAATCGTGTTTGGGTCAAGGGCTGTTACTTGAATCCCTTTGGTGACAAATCGGATCGTTTTGGCATTTAGTAACGTTACCAAAT
Organism: Enterococcus sp.; assembly: GCF_022711995.1. Taxonomy (GTDB): domain Bacteria; phylum Bacillota; class Bacilli; order Lactobacillales; family Enterococcaceae; genus Enterococcus_D. The sequence goes on along the minus strand of NZ_JALAHI010000161.1, from coordinate 8,418 downwards.
GTGATAAAAACCAGCCATCATTCATGATGCCCCCGCCAAAAACGATGGCTTCCGGATCACTGACTCGAATCAGATTCATAGTCAATGCAGCGGCAGCTTGCAATGCTTGATCAACGACCTTTTTCGCCAATGCATCCTGCTGCTCATAGGCTGCTACTAATTCCTGAAAAGACGTTCGCTGATCCTTGGCAACATCCAACAGTGTATCTGGATAATCCGCCGCGAATCTCCTGGTTTGATTGTGCATTCCTAGTCCAGAAGCAAAGAGTTCCACACAACCTTTACGACCACAGGAACAGGCCACCTCACTGTTGATGTCCACCACTGTATGCCCAATTTCTCCGGCATTAAAGTGCCCGCCACCAATCAGTTGTCCATCATGGATGATTCTACCAGCTATGCCGGTACCGATATTGATGTAAATGAAATCCTTCGTTTGTTTTCCAATGCCTAAGACTTTCTCGGCTAATGCCGCACTGGTGACATCATTGGCAACCCAGCATGGTAACTGGAATAGTTCCGTCATTTCTTCAGCCAGTGGAATGGCATCCGCAAGTCCCGGATGGATCTCCAGCCACGTGCCAGTTTTTGTGTCTACGCGTCCTACAACACAGATAGCAATCCCTGTCAGCTTGCCATAAACTGGTTGCTGTTTCAGATAGTCTTTGATTGCTTTCTTGATCTCTGCTGTTGCTATACGCTGGTTTTCAACCTTTGATGGATATTTTTTACTTGCTAAAATCTCTCCTGTTCGGGTTACTTCCCCTACTAATATTTTTGTACCGCCTAAATCAACGGATAAAACTGTCTCCTGCATCCTGCACCTCACTCAACAGTAACGTCCTTCCTCTAGATCCTCTCGACTCTGTTGCATCGATCCAGCTCTATCTGGGAACGTTACCAAATAATTCAAAACTGATTACGTTTTCACAGTCATCATAACCGGATGTGGTATCGCTGTCAACTCTTTTTTTACAATTTTAGAAACGTTACCAAATCTTTCTTGCTTTTTTTTCAGCCCTCACTTAAACTGAATAACGAGGAGGCGCTTTAGAATGAAAAAGACGATTACAATCAAAGAAATCGCAAAAAAAAGTAATGTATCTGTCTCTACTGTTTCACGCGTTTTAAACAACCATCCTTCTGTTTCTCCGGCTAAACGTGCAAAAGTTCAGGCGATTATCGAAAAAGAAGGATTTCAGCCGAGTATGCTTGCTCGCGGAATGGTCTCAAATAAAACCAAAACCATTGCGGTGGTTGTATCAGACGTGGCGAACCCCTATTTCACTTCATTGGTTTCCGAAATTGAGTTAGCAAGTAGTGAAGAACAGTATTCATTGCTCTTATTCAATACCATGACAGCGGGTCGCCAAAAAAAAGCCGACAGCAGCTTTATTGAACGAGACACCTTTCATACGATTCTCGAAAAAAAAGTAGATGGTGTCATCATTTTAGGGGGCGAAATTGATCGCGACACCCCGCAACCAGAGTATTTAGCTGCACTAGAACAATTAAATGAGCAGGTTCCTGTACTGATCGTTGGTCAGAAACAAGAACATTCTTCCTGTTCTTTTCTCGAACGTGATCTTCAAAAAGGAATCTTTTTATCGGTGCAGCATCTCCTTGCTTTAGGAAATCGCCGAATCGGATTTATTGGGGGAGAAAAAGGAGTCAAAATCACCACACAACGGGTCGAAGCCTTCAAAGAAGCCCTCTCCCTCTATAGCCGTTTTGATCCTTCTCTCATTTATTTGAGTGACTTCTATACCGAAGACGGCTATCAAAGCATGACAGCCATGATCCAAGAACAAGAAACGTTACCAGATGCTTTGTTGGCAATCAATGACAGTGTGGCGATCGGTGCCTTTCGGGCATTGGCAGATCACGGGTTAAATTGTCCCAAAGACATTGCTATCGCCAGTTGTGACAGCTTCCCGAATGGCGATTATCAAATTCCTCGCATCACAACGATCAACCAGCACAATCAATTTTTGGGCAAACTTGCAGTCAAACGATTGTTGAAATTGATCAATGAAGAACCATTAGAAACAATCGAATTGCATTCACCAGATCTCATTATTCGAGAGTCTTGTGGGATTGAAAGAAAGTGAGTAATCAAATGGAAAAACACCTGATTTTTATGGATATTGATGGCACCCTTGTGAACAACGAACAACAAATTTCTGAAAAAACAAAATCAGTCATCACCGCGCTGCAGCGTGACGGTCATCAATTCTATGTAGCGACTGGCAGAAAGTATTCCTCTGCTTATCATATCGCCAAAAGTCTTTCGCAAGATACCCAAGTGGTTGCTTCAAATGGCAGTGTTTATTCGCTGAATCAAACACTTCATAAAGAGCAGCTTTCTGAAGAAGCCTTGCGACGAATCTATAGCGTGACAAATGCCAAACAGCTGCCAGTTTTCTTTTTTGGAGAGCACACGGTATTTTACACCCAACAGCTGCCAGAGTATTTACAAAAAAATGATCAGTCACGGATTGGTCAAAAGGAGGAAGACTTCTGTCTGATCGATTCCCTAACCAAATTACTAGCAGTCAAAAACCGCATCGTCAACGGTATCATCATTGCAGATGACCGTGAGGCGGAACTTGCTGCAGTCCGGGCAGAATTAGCTGAAAGTCGGCTACTGACTGTCTCCTCCTCCCATCCCAACAATATCGAGCTGATCCCGCTAGGAATCAGCAAAGCCACTGCGATCCAAGCCATTCAACAGGACCTGGCGGTACCTAGAAAGCGGATCATCAGCTTTGGCGATGGCTTGAATGACTTGGAAATGCTCCAAGCCTCCGGCATCAGTGTCGCCATGGGAAATGCCATCGACGAGCTAAAGCATCATGCTGATTTTGTTACGGATAACAACTCAGAGGATGGTATTGCCAATTTTCTAACGAACTATTTTTCAACAAAGGAGTCCTAACAGATGTCAAAACCAACGATGCTTTCATACATTTTACAAGAACAAGAAACATTGACTGCGGCCCTCAATGCCTATCCGCAAAATATTGATCAAGCAATCGCAGAGATGGATCTCAAGGCAGACCAGTGGCTGGTCCTCGGTACCGGGTCCAGCATCAATGCAGCAAAAAGCGCCAAGTACTACATGGAAAAAACAGCTCAAATCAAATTAATGATCGAAGAGCCGTATAATTTCACCCATTATGAAAAAATCGATCCCAATCTGCAAGTTGCTTTAGGCATTTCTCAAAGCGGCCAAAGCACTTCGACCATCGATGCATTGGCGAAGATCACCAACCATCATGACGTTCACACGATGGCAGTAACCAGTATCGCCGACAGTGAGATCACCCAAGTAACCACTTCGACCCTCGATATTTTGTCCGGTCGTGAACGTGTAGGCTATGTCACAGTAGGCTTTTCCGCAACCGTCCTAGCACTAATGCTTCTCGGACTGCGAGTTGGCGTTAAAAAAGGAATCCTTTCAGCGGAAGAAGAAAAACAAGAACTAGCCGAATTCTTCCAACTAACAGCTAAATTTGGTCCAGCCATCAATAAATCGGTTGCTTTTTTTGAAACATTCCGAGATGATTTTAAAGATGCCCCCCGATTTATGTCGATCGCCTATGGTCCTGCTGTAGGTACCGCCAAAGAAATGGAGACAAAATTTTCCGAAACGATTCGTGTGCCTTCCCAAGGGATCGAATTAGAAGCATTTATGCATGGCCCCTACTTAGAAATGAATGCGGATTATCGGCTCTTCTTTATCGATACCCCTGCAAAAGCAGAAATCATCGAAAAAGCAGGTTTACTAAAAGCCTATGAGCAAAAGCATACTTCCCATGTCTTTACGATTTCATTGCGAAGTGACCAGTCAGACGATCCTTATACATTGGCTCTTGGCGAATGTGTAGATGAATTCAAATCCCCTTACTTGGCGATAATCCCATTCCAAGTATTTTGCTGGTATATCTCCAAAGAAAAAGGAATCGACATCACACAACGCATTTTTACAGACTTCTCGCAGGCAGTGAAAAGTAAAACAACTGTCCAAGATTACGTATAAAAAACCAGCCAGATAAAACGCTATACGTTTTATCTGGCTGGTTTCGCTTTATTTTTCTACAGCATTTCTACTATTTTTGGACCATACATCAAGTGAATCGTCTTTTTAGTTTTTCTCCATCGCCGCTTTTAATGCTGCAGCTAATGGACTTTCTTGCGGTTCTTCTTGATTGATTTTTTGCATCAATCGGCGTTCTTCGTGTTTGGTTAGTTTCTTGCTGCGTTCTTTTTTATCCGCCATTTTTTCGGTAGTGCCATCGAATTTGCAACGGAAGAATGCCCCATTTTTGCCTTCAATGATCTCCATCTTTCGATGGCATTGCGGACAGCGATGATTCGAGACTTTCGGATCTTTGCGGCGACGGTACTTACAGGTTTGACTTGAGCAAACATAGATTTTGCCATCACGGGTATTCTTTTCCCGTAATGGTTCCCCACATTCAGGGCAGCGTTTCTGCGTTAATGAAAAGTCCTGGTATTTGCTTTCGCTTTGCTTGATCTCTTTAACCAACTGCTTGGTATCTTCTTCGATTTGAGCGAGGAATTTTTGTTCAGAATAATTGCCTTTAGCAATCAGTTCTAATTCCTTTTCCCATTTCTCCGTCAATTCCGGGGTCACTAAAGATGGATTGACCAGCACTAGCAATTGCTTGCCTTTAGGTGAAACTTGCAGACCGCTTGGTGTCCGCTCCATCAACTCTGACTTGATCAGCTTCTCAATGATCTCGGCTCTCGTTGCCGGCGTTCCTAAACTATGTTTTTCCATCTTGCCTAAGAGCGTACCTTCATTCAACGGTTTCGGCGGTGTCGTTAATTCCTTCTGAATGCTGAATACAGGCTTAACACTCATTTGTTCTTGCCAAGAAACAGAGGTTGCTTCTTCTTTTGTTTTTTTCCATCCGGCTTCGATCACCGTATTATGGGTAAAGACAAACGATTCATTACCAAATTTAACCGTTACTTTTTGCTGTTGCTTCTTATGCGGCTTGGCAAAAAGCATCAAGAATCGTTCCACGATCATCTGATAGATACGCTGTTCATCGTTACTCAATTTTTCATACCGAGCCCGTTGCTCTGTTGGCAATAAGGCATGGTGATCAGAAACTTTCTTATCATTGAATACTGCTTGTTGCTGCACTTGACCGCCATTTTTCAAATAACCTTTGACCTCTGGTGCAAAATCTGCCACTGCTTGCAGCCGTTCTTTCATGGTTGCTTTCATATCATTCGTCAGGTACTTCGAATCTGTCCGGGGATAGGTAACGATCTTATGGGTTTCATACAAGCTTTGCACCAGTGATAAGGTTTTTTTGGCAGAAAAGTCAAAGCGTTGATTGGCTTCGCGTTGAATCTCCGTTAAATCATAAGGCAAAGGTGCTGCTTCGGTTTTGATTTTCTCTTCAATTGAGGTAACACGACCATTTTGCTGACTCATCTTTTGAACCAGTGCTTCGGCTTCGCTGCGGTCTTTTAATTGATAAGGATTACTTTGCTGACGCTTGGCCTTGCTGTCTCCAACCTCCAAGTTGATAACATAGTAGGTTTGAGGACGAAAACCTTCAATCTGCTTCTCTTGTGCGCGAACCAAAGCTAGCGTTGGCGTTTGAACACGGCCAGCGCTTAAATTATCCTGATATTTTACTGTTAGTGCACGGGTCACATTCAAGCCGACCAGCCAATCGGCTTTTGCTCGCGCAATCGCAGAATGATAGAGATTGTCGTACTGCTTTGCGGGTTGTAGTTTTGAAAAGCCATCTTTGATCGCTTTAGGCGTTTGTGAAGAGATCCATAGACGTTTGACAGGCTTGTCACAACGGACCCATTCCAAAATCCAGCGAGCGACTAGCTCCCCTTCTCGTCCCGCATCCGTAGCGATCACGACTTCTGAAACATCTTTACGATGGGCCAGCTGTTTGATTGCTTTCAACTGATGTCCCGTTTTAGTCAACGGCTTGATTCCAATGGTTTTAGGAACCATCGGCAGTGTTTCCATTTGCCATGATGCCCATTCTTTATTTAAATCTTCGGGCATTTTTAGACCTAATAAATGACCAAGGGCCCAAGTAACAATTACATTGGGTCCTTCGTAATAGTTTTTATTTTTTTGATTACAGCCCAATACTTTGCTGAGGTCTTTGGCAACGCTTGGTTTTTCCGCTAGAATTAGTTGTTTCATAAAAATCTTTCCTGCTTTCATCGACGACTTGTTGGTATTCTTTAAGCAATGCCAACCCCATATATTGTTGGAGATAATCGTCGCATTCTTCACACCAGCGTTCTTCGTCTTGATTCCAAAAAGCCGTCATAAAGTTGGATTTTGCATTTATGTACGAATATTCTTTCCGAATCTCGTGCCATTTTTCTTCATAAAATGACTGTGCTTCCGCAAAAGTTGCGAATGTGAACGCCTCTTGAATATCTGCCTGCCAACCTTCAAAAAACCACCATGGTTCGTTATCTCCATACATGACTATTACTTGATACATCCCATCGCTCCTTTCAAGATTCCTACCTAATATTAGTCACTTTTACTAAAAGTTGCAAGGAATAAGTTTTAATAAATAAGCATCCTTTAAAGAATTCAAAAAATCATCGTTTTTTATGTTTTTATACTATCACTTAAGATGACATCAACAAGATGTCACCCTTAGTCTAGCATAGAACACACGGAATGTGAACATAACAAAAAAAGATAGTAAGACCTTAGAATTCGAATTATTTTACGATTAAAAGTTTTTTTAGCCCAAAAGATCACCTATGGTACACTAAAGAAAAAAGCTGCTAGGAGATGATGCACTGATGTATCTTGATCAAATCACTTTTCCTGATCGAGAGTCCGAAGGGTCTTTTTTTGCGGGGATTATGCGAACTGTCTACGATTCCTATTACCCTTATCAAATCTTGTCAAAGAACGCTTTTTCTCAAATCGATTTTGAACCAATCACCATCCTTTATGGAGGCAACGGTTCAGGAAAAACCACTGCGCTGAATGTGATTGCTGAAAAAATCGGTGCAAAACGGTCCGCTGTTTATAATCGGTCCAATTTCTTTGAAGATTACCTGAATCAATGCCATTACACCATGACAAATGAACCCAAGATCAAGCAAATTTTGACTAGCGATGACGTGTTTGACTATATGCTCGACATCCGCAATTTGAATCAAGGCATTGATCGCCGCCGAGAAGAAGTGTTCGATGAATATTTTGAAGCCAAATACGCAAAATTTCGTTTTAAAGGCTTTGAAGACTATGAAAGGTTAAAGAAAATCAATCTGGCCCGTTCCAATACCCAATCTAAATTCACCCGCAAAAACTTGATGGACAATGTCCGGGAATTCTCAAACGGAGAAAATGCAGCAAAATTTTTCCAAGAAAAAATCGTACCTAATGGACTGTATCTGTTAGACGAACCAGAAAATTCACTTTCTACACAGCGACAAATCGAGTTAGTCGCATTCATCGAAGACATGGCCCGCTATGAGCACTGTCAATTTGTCATTGCTACCCATAGTCCCTTTGTACTTTCTACCAAAGAAGCAAAAATCTACGATTTGGATCAAAAGCCGGTAGATGTACGTCGTTGGACCCAACTAGAAAGTGTTCAAACTTATTATCGTTTCTTTCAAGACCACCAAGAAGCCTTTGAAGACGAGCAACGGCGCACAAAACAGTAAAAAAGCTGCGCCCAGAACCAAACGTAAACTGCTAACGCCCCTTCGACAACTTTGCCAAGCTAAGCCCATTCAAGCACGACTTTCTACCCGGCAAGCAGATGATAAAGGGACTGTGATATAAGCTATTTTCCAACAAGTTAAACCGAATCATGTTCTATTGCTACAGATTTCTCTGACTTTTGCGACGAGGAGCCACTGCACCGCAGAAGCAATACTATATATTATTCGGATCGTGTTACTTGTAGGAGACTTATGGCACAGCCCCTTTGGATTTGAAGCTAGTTAACACTAAGTCTTTAGGAACACTAGATGGCGAAGAATCATTTTCACTCATTAGGGAACATTAGGCAAGCCCTTAAAAGGTAAAATAGATTAGTACTCTGTTACATCTACAGGAACTGTTTTATTTATCTCTAAGTCTTCCTCATTTTCATTTTTTACTTGTTGCTTTTCTAGTAATTTGAAAAATGGCATATACATAAAATAGGAGATTAAAATTGAAACAAAGGACCAGACAGCTGCCCCTATACTACCATTAGTAGCCAGATAGGGTCCTATAATAGGTGGAATAGTCCAAGGAACTTGGATGACGAATGGTCCTACCAAACCAAGATTCATTAGAATATATGTACCTATACAAAGAATCATTGGTGTAGCTATAATAAGATATAATTGATAATGTATTGAACTATTTGCATTTTT
>NZ_JALAHI010000160.1 GCF_022711995.1 Enterococcus sp. | reverse complement strand
GTAGCCAGTAATCAATGCACAAGGAACTGTGATGATTGGCAAACTAGAAAAGATGATTAATAGATTTAATAGCATCATTTGATACATTTTTTGTAGGAAACTGTATACTTCACCATCAATATTAAATATTTGTTTCATTACTGCCTACCACCTTTTTTATTTGATGCCTAATTTCTCTTTATTCTCAGCAATTTTCTCGTTTCTAATTGTCTCAATATCTGACCAACCATTTTGATCTAAAAATGTTGAATATGAAGAGATTACTTGATCAAATTCTTCTTCTGAAGAAGAGCGAATCAAACTAACTAATGTTGTATACCAATTTGTATTGATTGCAGAGAGATTACGTGCTTCTTGAGTCCCTGAACTAGGATCAATATTTTCTAGAATAAAATGAGGGTATAATTTTCCTTCTCCCCATTCTCTTGGCTGAATCAAGGCAGGTGTCTGAGTACTTTCACTAGCCATTGATTGATATTTATCATGACCAAAGAAAATAAACTCACTTAGTCGATACTCTTTTTTGAATCGATCTGAATCATTATCTTTCATCTCTTGCACTTCTGGCAGTAATTCAATTTTACCATCATTGTCATATTGGAAAGTCTCACCTTCAATACCAAAAGTAGTTAGAATACCACCGTATTCACTTTGTAAATAAGTGAAGATTTGCATGGCCTTAGCTGGATCTTTGGCACTTTTACTAATATAATTGATCATCCAACCAGTAATACCACTTTGATTTAGTTTAGGCTCTTTCCCCTCACTATTTTGTGGTCCATTGATTGCAATGTACTCGCCATTAGGATTTTCAGCTAACCAGCTTTGTAAAAAACCACTCATTTGTGCTGTACCACTAGCCATAATTGTGGCGTATTGACCGGATTTCACTTTTTCTTCAAAAGCTGTACCATCATCAGAAAAACTATCATCCGACAAATTTCCATCCTCATGAATTTGACGCAACACTTTTAACCAGTTTAAATACTCTTGATCTAGATTACGGTTATAAAAATTACCCTCTTTTGTTTCTAGATCAACGCCCAAATAGTCTTGGAAAACATCACCTAAAGATCCAGCCCCATCACCCAACGCATTGAAACCAAAAGGAACAAGTTCTGGATATTTCTCTTTGATAGATTTCATTCCCGCTATGAAATCATCCGCAGTTTCAAAATTATTCTCACCAATTGCCTTATATACATCTTTTCGAATCAAAAAGTTTGTGTTAGCAGGAATTAAACCGCTATCATAATCTTCTGATGTATTAGAATAATTGGGATATCCATACGTTTTTCCATCATCTAATTGAAACCAATTTAATGTGTCTTTTGCAGCTACAGTTTGCCAATAAGGATCATATTTATCTGCAAGTTCATCTAATGAATAGGCCCAACTATCAGCTTTTTGCGCAACTTGTGAGTTTGAATCAAAAATTGTGACGATATCTGCCATATCATTGCTTGAAAACATCGTATTTAAGTTAGTATCATCACCTTTGATAAATTTGACTTTGATGTTCAAATCTTCTTCCATTTTTTTTGTAACGACATCATTTCCCCATTCATCATTCCACCAATCAGCATTAACATACCATGTCAGTTCTGTGACTTCTTCCTTATTATCCAATTGCCATGCTGGCGTATTTTTATCTAGAGTATAACGCTCACTAATATCTACATCCTTTGCTTCTTGACTTGCGTTATCTTCTCCCCCTCCACATGCACCTAACAGCAACACCGAACTAAACAGCAGAACTAAATTTCTCAAGTTTTTCATTTTTTGTTTTCCCCTTTTCTATTCTTTAACAGCTCCGACCATCATTCCAGCAATGAAATGTTTTTGGAGTAATGGATAAATAATCAAAATCGGAATCGTTGTGACCACGATTGTAGCAAGTTGTACACCTTTGGTTGTACTTTCTGCCACAGCCGTTCCGATGTTTTGCATCCCTTGTGTCTGTGATTGAACAATGATCTCATATAGTTTCATTTGTAATGGGTAAAGAGCCTTATCAGTAATAAAAATTCTAGCTGTCATAAAGTCATTCCATTGGTTTACCCCATTAAACAAGGCAATTGTTGCTAGAGCTGGTTTGGACAGAGGTAAAAATATTTGCAAAAAAATGCGCCAATGACCTGCACCATCAATCATTGCCGATTCCTCTAATGAATCGGGTACATTTCTAAAAAAATTCATCAATATAATGACGTCATAATAACTTAACAGCGCTGGTATAATATAAACCCAGAAGCTATTTAACAAACCTATTTGTCTAAACAATAAGTATGTAGGAATCATCCCACCTGAAAAAAACATCGTAGTGATACCCATCGCAGAATATAATTTTCTGCCTTTCAGATTTGCTTTGCTCATAGCATAAGCCATCATGGCACAGAAAAATACATGTGTTAAAACACCAAAGATTGTTTTAGAAACTGAAATAAAGAAAGCTTGCAACATACTCCCATCTCTGAATACTGCTCGATAATTCTCTAGTGACAGTTCAGAAGGCCAGAATACAAAGTCACCTTTAGCAAGAACACTTCCAGAGGCGAATGATGATACCACCACATTCCACAAAGGAATAACGATAATCAAGGTGAAAATGGTTAAGATCAAAACATTGAAAATGTCGAATAAACGACTATCTACATCCTTTTTCATCACTTTTTTTTCCATACAACGCTCCTTTCTACAATACGGACGTATTGTCATTTAGTCGTTTGGTCATTTGATTTGAACATACCAATAAAATTACCGATACAATTGACACACCTAATCCAACTGCAGTAGCATAAGAAAAATCACCTTGCGCTATCCCCATTCTAAATACATATGAATTAATCACTTCCGCCTTCGCTTGATTTTGGTTATTCATCAAAACCATTGTCTGATCTAAGTTGGATCCCAGTAATCCACTTATAGTCAGAATCAAATTTAAGCTAATAATTCCTTTTAGCATTGGTAATGTAATTTTCATAATTTGTTGAAACCTAGTTGCCCCATCTATTTTTGCTGCTTCGTAATATGAGGGATCAATTTTAGATAACGTAGCTAAGTATAAAATTGTACCCCAACCAGTGTTTTTCCATATATCTGACAATACCGCAATCCACCAGTATTTATTCGTTGATAAAAGATAGTTTTCATGTTTGATTGAAAAACCAAGTCCACTCAATATTGTATTGAGTAATCCATTTGTTGACAGCCAATTAATCAACATACCGCCTAGAACAATCCATGATAGAAAATAAGGCATGTAAGAGATTGTTTGGACCAATTTTTTAAATACGCCTTGTCTGAGTTCAAAAATCAAGATTGCTAAAATAATCGGTAAAACAAAACCTATCAGTAGCTTCAAGAAGCTGATACCAAGCGTGTTTACAACTGATTCCCAAAAAAATTTATCATTTAATATGATCTGAAAATTTTCAAAGCCGACCCAAGGTGCTGTTTCAAGTGTGTCGATGACTGTATATTTTTTGAAGGCAATGATCAGCCCATAGATAGGAATAAAGTTAAAAATGATCATAAAGATAATTCCTGGCCAGACCATACTTTGCAATTCCCATTGTTCAAAAAAAACAGAGAACCATTTTTTTATCTTATTAGTAGAGCGTTTTGCATTTTGCACGGAAGTTTCCATCTGTTCCCCTCACTTTCAGTTTATTGTTGCCTCATTTAGAATCATTTTCTTTACTTGATATACTGCTCCAACCATGCCAGCATCATTCATCAATTTAGCTGCTTTGATAGGTGCGATCGTTTTTCCCACTAAATAATGAATACTTTGATGTCTTTCTGCTATTTTTGAAATGGTGGATCTCAATCGCTCTAAAAATAACGTGTTTGCACTTATGCCACCACCAATCAATACCAATTCGGGATCAAAACAACTGATCAAGTTCAATATGCCGATAGATAGATCTTCATAAAAACTATGAATGAGGTCGTGGGCAATATCGTCATCCTCTTCTTTAGCAAAAATTTCTTTTGCATCCCAAATTGGTTCGAACTTGGAATCTTTCTTTAACATTATTTCATTATAACGAGAACACAAACCACCAATCACTGCTGCACGCTGATTCAAAGACATCGCCTCTATGTCAACGCTTTCATTGATTTCCTTAATAACCATCCAGCCAAATTCGCCTGCCATGCCATGGGCACCTTTGATCAATTCATTTTGATAAATAATACCGCCACCTATGCCTGTTCCTAGAACCATACATAAGTAATTAGAAATCCCTTGAGCATGGCCAATCCATTGTTCTGCGATAGCAGCAGCATTGGCATCATTTTCGATAACAATTGGTACTTTCGTTATCTTCTGTAATTCTTGCTTTAGACGAACACCATAGATGGACTTGATTGCTCCTGCTGTAATCATTGTGCCGTGTTGATCAATAATTCCTGGTGCGCTGATTCCAATCCCTTCAATTGGTTCTTGCCTCTGACTCTCTTCAATAATTGTTTGTAGGTTTACCAAGAATTGATGTCTATTATCGATCGTTTTGATACTCTGCTTACAATAAACTTGTCCTTTATCATCAATAAATCCATATTTGATTGTAGTTCCACCAATATCTATTCCCAAATACATTTATCTCACTCATTTCTATTAAACTGATATACTGATTCGCCCTCAACCAATCTTCCCTTTAATACAAAGGATTTTCCTGAAACATCCCCATTGATCAGCTTTACTAAATGTTGCGTTGCAAGCTCCCCTTGTTCTTTGATTGGGTTCACAATTGTTGTTAAAGACGGTCGAAAATATTTCAACAGCTCGATTCCATCAAACCCAACGACACTAAAATCATTCGGCACATGATAGCCTGCATGTTCAATCGCTTTGGTTACGCCGATAGCACTAAGATCATTTCCCGCTAGAAATGCTGTTGGTAAATCTTTTTGCTGATGCAAAAATTTTTCTGTCGATTGATATGCGAAATTTTCTTCAAATCTTCCTTCTATTAGATAATGCGGCTTTAGAGGAATGTGTGCTTTTCTTAGTGCTTGCTGATATCCTTTGAATCGTTCATCGCTATCATAAACACCATCAAAGCCTTTGACGAATGCAATATTACGATGGCCTTTCGCTATCAGATAAGATGTTGCATATTCAGCGCTTTCATTGGAATTGAAAACAACACTACCAAATGTATGATCTTGAATATTACGATCAATAAAAACGGCATTGACGGATTCATTTCTTATTATCTCAAGATCTTCTTGATCAAGCATATCTTCAAATCCAATAAATCCATCTACAGCACCACCCAGAATACTCGTCAAGACAACTTCTTTTTCCATTGAAATAAACACATTTAAAGCGTAACCATGTTTTTCAACTTCTCTTGCTATGGACTCAATCAGAACACTAAAATACGGACCAGTGATACTTGTGGTATAAAATCCGATTCTTTTCGTCCGACTTTTCTTTAATTCCTTTCCCATAAGATTAGGCACATAATGAAGGTTCTTCGCAGCTGCTATGACCTTTGCTTTCGTCGATGCTTTAACAACATCAACGCCATTTAACGCTTTTGAAACTGTTGCGATTGACACATTTGCTTCTTTTGCAACGTCTCGGATTGTTGTTCGTGTATTCATTATCATCACCACATAAAAACGTTTTTATTTTTTTATCAACTTTATAAACAAACTATAAATAAAAACGTTTTCACATTCAATGGGTTTCATAAAGGTTGGTTGCTGTACCAGCTTAATGGCTTCTGTACCTTAATGAAACCCCTTGTACCAATCATCAGATGTCCGCTCCATTTGATGCAATAATACCTTGGTACCATTTAAATGAATCTTTTTTTAACCGCTTTAGTGTACCTTTTCCGTCATTGTTTTTATCTACATAAATCATGCCATAACGCTTCTCCATTTCACCTGAACCAAAACTCACTATATCTATGATTCCCCAAGGTGTGTAACCTAACAAATTAACTCCATCCTCTAAGACAGCTTTTTTCATTTCTGCTATATGTGCATGGATATAATCAATACGATATTGATCATGAATTTCATCATTTTCGACTTTATCATAGGCCCCAAACCCATTTTCAACAATAAACAAAGGTAACTGATACCGTTGGTCAAGGATATTCAAAGTGTATCTCATCCCAACAGGATCAATTTGCCAACCCCAATCACTTGCTTTCACATGTGGATTGCTTAACCATTTGGCTTTTGGAAAATCATTGATCATCTCGCCTTTCTCATCCAGAGTAGTGACAGTGCCTGACATATAATAACTAAAGCCGATATAATCAACTGTACCTTCTTTTAATATCTTCTTTTCTTCATCTGAGATATCAATAGAATAGTTTTTCCGATCCCATTCCTTTAGGACATATTGGGGTATCTCTCCTCTAGCATGGACATCACTATAAAAAAAACGTCTATTCATTACTTTCTGTGCCGCCATCTGATCTTCAGGTTTACTAGAATATGGATACACTGGAACGTATGCCACCATACATCCAATTTGAAATTTGGGATTAATTTTGTGTCCTAACTTGACAACTTGTGCACTCGCAATCAATTCATTTATAGCAGCTTGATAAATTATCTCTTCCTTATTCGCTTGAGTCTCATTTTGATCAAATAAAATAGCAGAATTAGTCCAGGTGTGTAAATCATGTTGTCCATCAGCTTGGTTATTGATTTCATTGAAAGTCATCCAATATTTGACTTTGTTTTTGTATCTCGTCATAACAGTTTCCGCATAACGAGTAAAAAAGGGAATTAATTGTTTATTCTTAAATCCACCATAAGCTTTATATAGGTGAAAGGGAATTTCGAAATGCGATAAGGTGATGACTGGTTCAATACCATTTGCACGTAATTCATCAAACAGATCATCATAGAATTTAAGCCCTTTTTCGTTTGGTTCTTTGTCATCGCCATTTGGAAAAATTCTTGTCCAATTGATAGATGTGCGCAATACTTTAAGACCCAATTCCTTAAACAATTGAATATCCTCTTTATAAAGATGATAAAAATCAATAGCTTCATGATTTGGATAATACCTATTTTCTATAACACCATCTGTAATTTCTCTGGAAATACCATTTCCTCCTGCGGTCATCACATCTGCAATACTTACACCTTTCCCCTCAACATTCCACCCACCTTCAACTTGATGTGCGGCAACAGCTCCACCCCATAAAAAATTTTCTGGAAATGTATTCATGATTCTTCATCCTCTCTTTATTCTCCTTGAGTATACAAAAAGTCCGATATTCATAGTGCATTTACTAATAAATTGGTACACGAGAAGCAAATTAGAAAAAAAAAGCACCTTGGTACACCAAGTACCAAGGTCATGAATAATTTCAATCTCTATCAAATGTAATTAGTTGACGCACAGCCTCTGATAAGGCTTCAATCAAAAACATACAGGGAATTTGACTTGTTAAATCCTCGTGCTTATTAATTCTCTTCACATCAACCGAATAATCTAATACAAAATCGCTCATTCTACCCAGTGTACTTGCAGAATCGCTTGTGATTACGACCGTTGTAAAGTCCGGGTTGTTTTTAAATCCGTTAAACAACTCTATGATTTCAGTTGTCCCTCCTGTAATAGATAACGCAAATACCATATTATCAGATGTATTTTTTAGTTTCGCAAAAATCGGATATGTATGATCGACTAATGCAAAACTATTACAGCCTAAAGTTGAAAATCGACGCGCAGCATACTCGCACATTGATGCAGAAGCACCAATACCATAAAAAATAATATTCTCACACTCAATCAGTTTCTCAGCCACTCGTCTCAATTTACTCTCAATGTTTTTAGGAAAATGATCAGCGCTTAATAACGTGCTTCCGCTAAGTATATCAGAGTTTTCAACCTGAGGCATCTTAGCATGCGACCGAAACTCCGTAAAACTTTCATAGCCTAATTTACGAATAAAGCGCATCACAGAAGAGGCCGATGTATGGGATTCGATGGCGATTTCTCTCACCCGCATATAAGGAATCTTGTCACTTTGACTGGACATATAATGATAAATTGCTCGATCTGTCTCTGATAAATCGTTGAAATCTATTTTTCCAAAAAAAGACATGCCTATCGCTCCTATTTTTTCATTCTTCTGATTCTACAGACTGAGTCTGTATCGACAACGGCTTCACAAAAAACAATTCCATTGGCTGTTCAAAACCCGGTACGTCCATAATCAACCCACCGGCATCTTTGTAGCCGCATTTTCGATAGAAATGCTGCCCACTTTCATCCGATTGGATTGAGGTCATACACATCCCAT
>NZ_JALAHI010000159.1 GCF_022711995.1 Enterococcus sp. | reverse complement strand
CAAAAAAGTAGCTACTTTGACAAGTATGTTCAAAGTAGCTACCCAAATTGTTCCCGTATATACAAACAAACGGCTATATTTTTAACTCTTTTTTATCAACAAGCAGTTTTTGCCTTTTGTCTTACGATCTACAACAAAAATTCCGTGGTAGTTTCATCAACTTTCCTATCAGTGATTTTCCAAAAGGAATTGATAGTAGCAAGTTTTTCCTGTTTTATAGAAACTACAAAGGAATTGCCATTAGATATGGATATCGGCTATCATTCTAGCCTTCAACCCATCGGTTTGAGCGAATTAATGATTGCCCATCACCATTTTCTTGATGGCCAAATCAGTATAGCACGCCAGAATCATGACAAAGCGACATTCACAAGCTTCTTTTTTAGAGATTCTGTCATGCTAATCACGGGTGATTCCCTTTTTTATTTTTGAAGTTTTCTAAAATAAATCTATGTTATTCGTCCACAATCCACAGTTCCATTCGTTCTTTAAACAAAATAGATCACGGTTGCTCTCCTAAGATTCTCATTTCTGAAATGCCTAAAAAGTTCGCCCACATATATATTCGAACATACTTATATGCGATTCCTTTATGATTACTATCTGGGATAAAACTTTGCCAATCTTTTGTATTCTTTCCTCGTGGAGCAGCATCTTCCCAATGAACTCCGTCTTGTGAAACTTGAAATTGAAAAGCCTCTGCTCTCTTTGAATATTCATCCTGTCGAGCTAAAAATTCAATTCGATCAATGACTATCGGTTTATCCGAAAAATCAAATTGTACATATGTTTCGCCATTTTGCTCTTTTCTAAATTCTGACATGGTACTACTATCGCCATCAAACCATGCAGATACATCCTTTGGACTTCCACTACTCGTCTTGTAAACACGTGCGAGTGCATCTTTGATAAGCTGAGCATTACTAGATTTATAAAACTCTTTTTTATCGGTCGTTTCAAATAATGTTGCCCCGGGATTTCCATTGGCATCTAAGTAATCAACTTTTACTGAGATATCTGAACCAAAATCTTTGCCTTCTGGATAGGTAATTGATGCAATCCAATTTAAGTCTCCATTCTCTTTTACTTCAGCTTTGACTTGATCAATTTCCACTTCTAGATTGCTTATATTTTCTATTGCCTCTATTTCTAGCTTGACTTCCTCCCCAGGTAAAATCATATTTTTTATTCCTGAATTTTTCATTTCAACTCTGGTAATCTTATGATTGACTTCATGCCTTTCCCCGAAAATCCTCAACTCGGAAAACGAACTAATATTGGGATAGGCTGGATCTGTTGGAGTGCCAGGATTATCTACGCGTAACATAAAATACCGATAGAATGTATTTTTATATTCTTCTTTAACATGGAGTGTTTCCATCTCTTCGGTAAAAGTCGTCGAATTTTCAGTTAGTAACGTCCATGTTTTGTTATCTTCTGACCCATAAATATTAAACCCTTGATAGCGATTAGGAAACCCTCGTCTCGTTTGCATTTGAAAAGAGCTGACGGTCATTCGATACTCTGAGCCAAAGTCTAAATAATATGGATTTTTTAAATCTCCACTGAAAGTGGCATCATCATTATCTAGTAAAACATGTAGATTGGAGCTATTTGGTAAAATCGAAGAATAGGCTGCATAATCAAACGAGCCATCTTCAACTAATGGATTCAACAATTCTAAATCTGCTTGAGCCTGCGTAAATGCCTCGTAAGCTTCCATAAATTCTTCATCTGAATATTTTTCATCTATTGCCTTTTCAACTTTCTCCTTAGTTGCTAAAAAAGTAGTTTTTGAGCTGCTAGTATAAATCTGATTTGAATCAAATTCTTTCATCGCTTCATCAAAAGCAGTTTGTCTATCTGGATAAACGTTTAAGTGAATGGTTTCCCCGCGAATAAATTGATCATTTTCCATGCCTATAACTATGTCTCTCTTTCCTAGAGCCATATGATTGCTGTCTATCGTCATTTTAGCATCCTCTAGTTGAATCCCCTCTGAATTATCCCCTAAAAATATATTTGCTCCCTCACCATCAACGATATCTATATTAAACGAAGCTATTTGTCCTTTAATGATATGTCTAGCTTTAGAAGTATCTTTTGCAAATTTAGGTATGGTTCCTTTTATCCCATCATTAGCTGTGTTTACATAATTGACCCATTCAAAATCCACTGTGACTTCTTGATCAGATAAAACAGCGTAAAAATCGATATTAGGCAGATTTTGAGTTTTAGTGTCTACCCCCTCTTCTGTCGAATATACAACTGTTTTCCATTCCCCTTCTGTATTTGGTAATACGATCACTTGGTAAGGGTCACTATAGTCATTGGAACTGGATAAATTTAAACGAGACTCTCCATTCGATCGATAGCGAATTGCCATATTAGCCGTCTTTCCTAAACTAGCAACAGAAAAGTGATTGCCACCCCTAATAGTTGATGTATCTTTAGGGTAGCTTTTATCATAAGCAGTTTCCTTTAAATCTTGTATGGTTGGTACAGCTGTAGTTGTAAAAAACTGTTTTCCATTCTCAGTATTAAGTTTTGTGTGAGTTTCATCTAACAGGGTTCCTCTTACTGTTACATTCACTTCGGGATTTTCTTGAGTTGCTGGTACAGATAGCTCCGGTTCATTTGCTCGATCTATGGGCATCGATAGCCAGTATTCCGCGCCGATTTCGGTCATTTTATTATCAGAATGTGATCCCCAAAAATTATTTTTCTTATCAAATGAATAAAAGACTGGTGCTGCTTGATTTTTTGCCATATGCGCGATCATAGGAGCTTTTTCTTCAATTTCAGAATCGCTCATACCTATTTTGTACCGATACATATCATAGAGTTCGGTACTACTATAGTATAATCCGGTCCTACCACGATAAGCCGGAGATATTTCCCCACCAAAATCCATCCCATTGCCAGTCTTCGTCCATGGAATTGTTTGTCCAACCATGTACTTCGCCCACTGCTCTGTTCCTTCTAATAACCGATTATTTAAAAATTCATATATTGTTGTAGCATCCTCATTGGTAGAAACTGTCCCCTCAGTAGGATCAATTCGCGTTTTTTGCTGAGTAAGTATTCTGGCTAACCCTATCATATTCAAAACATCCCCTGAAGAATGTGCATTATCACGTCCCATTTCAAGATGTTGGATATAATCTTGACCAATTGGATTCCCCTGTTGATTAGCTTCAATCAAGGAATATTGATGAATCAGGGAACCATTTCGTTCAGGTCTATCCGTATCCTTATTTACCGTGAACCATTCAACAGCTTTCTCATACATTGCTTGATCATTTTTAAAGATTGCTGTTAGGATCACACCTGTTGTAGCATACAGGTGTTGATTCATATAGTAATCATTTCTGTTATAGAATGTTTTTTGAGCGGGATCAATAAAGTTTTCAATCAAACGTTGATTATCCTCTTTTGTCCAATTCAAATCATAATCCTTTACATCTTCATTGCTAAATGTTTGTTCTAAGGGTTCCGTATACTTAATCATTTCAGCAGCACTGACTAAGTAGTACACTGGAACAGCTACGTGTATATGGGCATCTGGGAAATACTTGAATTTTTCAGCATCTAGATTACTCCAGATTCTAATTAATCGGATAGCATTGTATCGATACGTACTATCTCCAGTTAAATAATAGAGAATCGATTGTGTATACGCTTTGAAACTATCTTGACTCAATCTTACTGTTTGTGAAGCATTGTCATAACTTGTAATAGCAGGATCGTGTAAAGTTCCCTCAACTAAATTGCTGGATTTAAATTGCTTTTCGGCAGCAGCGGTTTCTTTCATTGCTTTGTAGTATCCTAGATACGTTTCATTTCCTTCAATTAATTGCTGTCTGGTAATCTCCAATTGTTCTGGATCGACACTTATTCCTGGATGAATAAATCCATTTTCTTCTGTAATTTTTAAATTTACTTTATCTTCGATTTCCTCCGTTTCACTCGCATAAGCATTTGATGGGGCAAGTAAAGTCATTACAGTCATTGCCAAAACTGCTATAAAAAAGTGGATACCGTTTCTCATTTTCTTCCTCCTAAGCCTTTTATATTAGCGCTTTCATTTATACGTATTCGCTTTCCTGTGAAAAATATTTTTGAAATTAAGCGGTTAAGGTCTCCTTTCCTGGCTCCTTGCCTATTTTATTTGAAGTGTTTCAGTAATGATTCATGGTATTTGTAAAAAAATAGATCTGAGTCACACCAATTTATGGAATCAATTGTTTTCCTTATAATTTAGTGAAACGGACAGATCTATAGAGTACCAAAAGTGATTCTTCTTGAATGGGCCTTTCTTCTAGCCAAGTTTTTACGTAATTAGAAGTTTAGTGCATCATTTTATTCTTTGTATCTTATCTAACGATCTAACATCATTCTAAGCTATAAACAACAATTCTTTCTTACCAACCACAAACCCTTAAAAATACAACACACAATCGTTTAATGTATTTGGCAATGATTCTTTCTCTCGTAAAAAAGTAGCCTGACTTTCATTCACGAATGGATCATGCGTCGTGATGCTGTTCCTGATAGTGAAAGAAATCAAAATCGGCAAAAGAACTGTGGTCATCCATATCTTGCGCACATAGCCCAACCATGGCTCCGGTAAATGCAAGTTTTCCATTTGCTTTGATGTAATCATCACTTAAATGATCAGCAGGTGTTTTGTCACCAATGGCTTGAAGTTCTTGATCCCCCACTGCAAAAAAGAATTGAGCCTTATCTCTCGCCACTTCCACTGCTAAGGTGATCGGTTGATTTGCTTCAATCATGATTCGCTCAGAAGCATAGGACATATGATTCACGTCATTGATCTCAAGTTGAATATATTTCTCAGCTGTACTTTCATCATACGATACATGAAGATAATGCCAATTATCTGTGTCATAGAATAAGATCAGTCCAGCGATTTGTTGAAAACTTTTCGGTTCAAAATCCATCACGGTTTCAGCCCGAAAAGAAAAATGCTGCCAACGTCGAGCCACCAATGTCTGCTTATGCAAACTGCTAGGGCTTTGTTCCCCGTATAAACGTAACCATCCGGGACGTTCACTTAAAGAAAGCTTAGGGTGTTTTTTTAAAGGTTGTCGCAAACTTTTAAAATAAACTGGTAATTCCAGTTCCTCAAAATCAGTAAACGTAGAAAAATCTCTTTTTTGAGTAGTATTTTTAGCAATACTAGGTGCTTCCACTTCTAAATCCGGGAAAATCGTGCCGTTACTTAACCGTGGCCAACCATCGATCCATTCGATTTTTTGTAGCGCGGTTTCTCGTCCTAGCGTACAATTTCCTCGCTGTGTCAAGGGTCTGGAACAAATATGCAGAATATACCACTCTTCTTTAGAAACCTCTACAAAAGACGCATGACCGCTTTTTTGCAGCGGATTGGTTGGATCTGGTTTGGTAGTAAGCAATGGGTGATACGGAGAAAGTTCATAGGGCCCCAATACATTTGTTGAACGGCAAACCGTTGCTGCATGGGAGTAGCCTGTCCCACCGGCAGCACATAATAAATAGTAATAGCCATCTTTTTTTAAGATTTGTGGTCCTTCACAGACACCCAGATCTGTGCCATGGAAAAAGTGTTTTCGAGTTCCCACTAATTTCATTTGTTCCACATCGTACTCCTGAATCACCAATCCATCAAATCGCTGTCTGTCTAAACGGTGATCAAATAACATACTCATAATATAATGCTTGCCATCGTCATCGTGAAAAAAGGCCGGATCAAAACCAGAAGCTGTGACAAACACCGGATCACTCCATGGACCCGTCACATCATCAGCAAACAGCACATAGTTTAATGTATCTTTAAACTCCGTTCCTGTTTTTACATCCGTGATCAACAACCAAAATTTGCCGTCAGAATAACTTAAATGCGGTGCCCAGATGCTGCCAGAATTGTAATTTCCGATCAAATTGGCATGCTGATACGCTTGCAATGGGCAGGCGATTGCTTCCCAATTGATCAAATCGCGCGAGTGATAAATCTCTACTCCCGGCATCCATTCAAATGTTGATGTTGCGAGATAATAATCCTGCCCCACTTTCGTAACTGTTGCATCAGGATTGAATCCCCGTAGAATTGGATTTTCAATTTTTCTCATGTTCTTCCATCCTTTAAAAAAAAGCTGTGACAGAAGGATCCGCTAAACAAAAATCTCCGAACAACAGCACTTCATTATCGTTGGATATTCAGTTTGCTGAAAAACGAACGTCACAGCTTGTATTTTATTGATATTTTCCACCAAAAGGTTTTTCCGTCCACACCACTCGTAAATCTCGTTTCTTCTCTCCAAATACTTCGATTGGCAGTATGCTGTAGCCAGAAGCTTGCAGATTTTCTGGTTTCCAATGATCCAGCATCAAGTAGACTTCCCCATCTACTTCAAAGGCATAATTGGTTTGCCCAAAAAAAGTTTGACGGTAATTCGGTCCCTCACAGGGGTTATCGATCAGTTTATGTGGAGAGAACAAAAATGGTGATCTGGAATATAGTGCTGCGTTGGGATCCCATCCTGTCGTTCCAGAGGTGAGCATAAAATACAGACCATTGCGTTTAAAGACGGCTGGTGCTTCACGTTCTTGATCAATCAATATTTTTGTATAAAGACCCGTGAGCGCTTTACGGTCTTCTGTCAATTCAGAAATATACATGGTTTTATTGAAATCACTACTATGAATCAAATACGCTTTTTCCCCATCTTCAAAAATAGTCATATCACGACAATCTTTGCGATTTGGTTTAAAGATATCTTGTAAGATAAAAGGACCGATCGGGCTTTTCGCAGTAGCCACACCACAAGCAGCATATAAATAATCATCGTGATCATAGTGGAACCACAAAACAAATTCTTGCGTCGCTTTCGAGAAAATCACCTTGGGTCGTTCGATGATCTTGTCTTTATATAGCTTATCTTGCGGCTCCTCAGAAGCTGTTAAAACTAAGCCTTCATAGTGCCAGTCCTTTAAATTAGTGGAGGTATAACAAGAGATTCCAATAAAATCCACTTTCCTTCCGCCAATGGAAGAAACCACATTCGGTCCGGCTTTGTTCTCCCCATACCAATAAAACGTATCTTCATGTTTTAAGATCATCCCACCGTGGGCCTGAACGGGGTTGCCATCTGTGTCAAGCCACTGTTCACCATTTCTATTTGGCATTATTTTACATAACTCCCAAAACGGCTAAGATTGCTGAAAGAATAAGAATCAATATCATGATATAATTCGGTGATTTTCCTTTCCGCAACAACTGTGTAGAAACTAGTACCAATGATAAAGGCAAGATCCCTTTCATCACTTTATCAAGAATATCTTGCAGAACAAATTCTTGTCCAGAAATGTCCGCTTTAAAATTTAAAACAAATGGAACGTTCAAGAAAGTCATTGCACCAACCATAATTAAACCAAGCAGTGTTGCACCTTTTGTCACAGCTTTTATCAAGCCACTTTCAGTAGCTGTTTTAATATAGTTCGCTCCTAATGAATAACCAACAAAAGTTCCGTAATAACGAACGGCAAAGAATGGAATATGGAACAATAGGAAAAATAGGAGCGGACCTAAAACATTTCCTTGGCTTGCCAATGATAAAGCAATCCCAGTAACAATAACTCGCAATGTACCCATGAAGAATGAATCTCCAAGACCTGCTAAAGGCCCCATCAATCCCACTTTGATCCCGTTAACGGTTTCGTCCATATTCGGTATTGGCTCAATAGAATTTTCTTTTTCCATCGATAAGGTCACGCCTAAGATAAAAGGAATAAACCCTGGATAACAGTTAAAATAAGAAGAACTACGACTGAGTGCTTTATAATATTCATCTTCATCATTTTTATAAAACTTTTTAAGCATTGGAATTGAGGCAAACCCGTACCCTACTCCTTGCATTTTAATAAAATTCATTTCAGCAGATTGCGTCAATGAACGCCAGTAAACTTTTTTCAGTAGCTTTTTATCTTCTGCATCAATTTTTAAATTAGACATAAATCCCATGTTTTTCTTCCCCCTTCTTAATCAAAGAAATCATCAACAACATCATCACCGGATGTAGCGCTTGTTCTACTTAGTTTAGCTGCTTCAGTAATTTTCTTGTCTTGATTTTGTTTTTGTAAATAATTATAGCCATATAGGAAAGCTAAGACCGTACCTACTAAAGCAATCCCCATAGTGTCTAATTGGAAATAGGCTGCCAGGGCAAACCCAACAAAAAAGTAAGGGATCAGTTCTTTGTCCCATAAAGATTTTAACAACATACCAAACCCCATAGCAGGTAACAGTTTTGAAGCAATTGCTAAGAAACTATTTACAACCTCTGGCAAGTTGTTCATTAATGTACTGATTGGATCAACACCAACCATGATTACAACAAATGAAATAATGGCATATGGTATCCCAAAGAAAAAGACTGCTGCTAAGTGAATTCGTTCATACCCTTTATCATTGTGATTTTCTACAGATTTATCAACAATCGCTACGACAGCATTGTGCCAAACAATCTTGATCAAGTTATAGACAAAAATTGAAAGCAAACCAACTGGAACAGCCAAAGCTACTGCGGATTCCACATCATTACCAGCTAAGATTGCAAAAGAAGTTCCTACGATGGCACCCATTTCTGTATCAGAAGGCAGACTGCCTCCAACACCGAAAACACCTAGAAAAACTGCTTCTAACGAGGCCCCAATGATAATTCCTTGGGTGAAATCACCCAAAATCAAACCGATGATTGGTCCAATGATCAATGGCCGCATTTGAAAATTGGCAAAGCTCAAAGCAAAAAATTTAATAAAATAAGTCGCAACCGCGATAAGTATTGCATTAACTAACATACTCTTTTTCCTCCTTTATTTATTGGAATTTCTTTCCAACTAATGCTTTTAATGATTCAGCTGTTTGTCCTGGAACAGGTTGATAGCTCACATCCCCTGCTGCTTCAAAAATTCGTTTGAAGTTTTCGACGTCTGCTTGATCCAAATAGACAGAAGAGGCTACCTCTTGTTTTGGGTTCTCACCTCCGCCTAGTTGACGACCATAGTTTGACAGATTTAATCTTTCCACTTTAACGTCACTTTTTAGGATTCGAAGCATATCTGTTGGGTTATTGACCAAAACCAAAATCTTCATGTCTTTTGCTCGTTGATCATTCACAATAGCTATCGCCTTATCTACAGGTACGATAGCTGCTTTAACAGAAGTGGGAGCTGCTAGTAGCAATGCACTTTTTTGAATCTCATTTTGAGCAACTTCATCATTGGCTACAATAATTCGTTCAACCCCCAATTCCTTCGTCCACATGACCGCGACTTGTCCATGAATTAAACGGTCGTCAATTCTTAACATTGAAATCATCTTTTTTTCCTCCAATAATTATTATGTTTTTCTTTCCACACTCTTTATTAAGCAATTAGCATGCCAATATTTTGTCGAAAGCACTTTCACGCTTCTGTTCCATAGACTTCCCACTGTGTCAGCGCTGGAAATGGCGAGTCATCGTGATGTTTGATTAATTGTTTCAATTTGACACTAGCTGTCACTTTTTCAGCGAAAGAAAAGAACTGTCGCTCTAAACGATCATTTGTTGCGAAGGTTAATGTGCTAGTGTCGGAGAACTCTACCGTGACATTTGTCCAAAAACTATCATGGGGATAGTCTCCCCGAAAAACGAATGCCATCTCATCGATTTTGACTTGTCGGCCAAAGTCAATCGTCATTTCAGCATCTGCTTGTTGATTGATTCCCCACGACTGATATGGATAAGAGCCGTGTGATTCATTAGCGATCATGCCATCGATCGCATTGCGGGCAAAAAACGTTAAGTCATTTCTCGTTTCAACGTTTGCAAAAGCGTGGGGATATGCTCCTTGAAAATCTTTTTGCGCATGAACATTCAAAGCCAGATTTCGGCGAGCAGAAACTTCCTCCTTCGTTGCCTTCTTGGCCCGTAGATAGTGTCGCTCGCCGCTAAAAATTTTAGGCGAATAAGCCCGTTTTAATTGTTCATCTATCACTACTTCATAATGGAACTGACCCTCGGGGATGTAAACCAAACTAGGTGCCAAGGCTTCGTCCAGTTGAACCCAAAGAAATGTTTCATCCGTGAGGATTTCAATAAAATCTCCAGTTTGATAAGAATAATTTTTAAATGCGAGATAAGTTTCCACTTCGTGTGATCTACTACTGATGTTTTCGCCGCTGTGATTTTTTAAAGATAACGTAATCATGAAAGTAACTCCTTTTTTAGGTAGATTTTTTTGTTGCTTACAAAACATTTCCAGAGATTGAGCATGGGATAAAAGTTAAAAGCACGTTTGTTCCACCCTTTAAACACGTATAAACGGCGAGAGCAGAAGCAACTCCTGCGGAAATAAGTCATGCGAGAGCCAATTTCCATGTATTTCTACTTATTTCTCGGAGTTTCACACTTCTGTTCCAGCCTCTCTACGATTAGTCAAGAGGGCTTTACTAAAAGAAATCTACTTCCTCGCTAGTTGGATTTAAGACGAGGCGCTTCATGCCGCTTTGACCGTTGGCAATAATCGTTTCCATCGTTTCACTATCCGTTGGTGCTAACAAAATCATTTCCAAAACTAATGGCAGGCTCATTCCCGCCACTAATGTTACATTTTCTTGCAGCGTCAATTCCAACATTTCGTTGCAAACACTCCCCCCTGCAATATCTCCCAAGATCAATACATCATCTTCTGAAGAAATTTGGTCAGCAATTGCTTTTCTGATCTGCGAAGGGTGACCGCCAGGCATCAGCCCATAGGCCTTTAAATTTTCTTGCTTACCAGCGATCATTTCAGCAGAGTCTTTCATTCCTTGAGCTAAATGATTGTGTGATACTAAAAATATTTTCCGCATATTACAAACTCCTTAAATTCAAGATTTCTATTATTTTATGGCCTACGCCAGACTCATTATTGCTCAATGTTATTTCATCAGCGATTGCTTTCAACGATGGAATGGCGTTCCCCATGGCGACACCGCAACCTGCAAAAGTCAGCATTTCCAGGTCATTTTGCTGGTCTCCAAACGCGACAACTTGTGTCGGTGACACGTTCAGATACTGGCTCAAAAAGGCCAATGCTGCTCCTTTATCAATGGTTGGATCCATCATTTCAATGTAATTTGTGTCGGAGAAAACAATTCTAAAGCCGGCCTGCTGCATTTCTTCTTGTACTGCCTGCAACAATGAAATCTGATTACTGCTCAATGCGACTTTCAAAATTTCTGTCGCATTTTCTGCTAGTACCAAAGGGATTTGTTCATAACTTTGCTCCTCTAACCGCCAAGCTTGATTTTGGAACTCTTGAATGTTCTCTTGGCTTTCCTCTTTCGAGATGAAGCGATAATTAAGCTTTTCGGTATTCAGATAGCCTGTCATCCCGTAGTTGCTGCCTTTGGTCAAAAAAGTTTGGGCCGCCTGTCGATGGACTGTCTTTTTCCAAAGAGGCGCATTTCGACTCATCTCTTTGATATATGCACCATTTAATGCGATCACATAGCCATTTGAAAGACCAATCTCTTGAAAGATCTTTTCTGCAGAGTTTAGACTTCTTCCCGTACAGATAGCAATTTTATGGCCTAATTTTGCCGCTTGTTGGATCGCTTTCCGATTGATTTCACTTATTTGATGATCCGTCGTAAGGAGAGTCCCATCAATATCTATTGCAAATAATTTCACTTATAACACCGCCTCATCGTTTTATGTGCAATAAGTGTGCCAACATTCTGTCGAAAAAAAGCCAACCAAGAAACTGGTTCGCTTTTAATGAAAAATTCCTATCCTCTGCTTGTTCGCACCATCGATCTCCTATATTTCAAAAATGATATCATAAAGATAGTCCAACTCATACTCGCTGATTTTGATGTTGTACGCATTTTCAAGGATTTGAAGGGAGGTTGCAATGGTCTTGATCCTTCGTTGTCGTTGTTCGTCATGAGAAGTGCTTTGATAGTGAGACACTTCTTGGTTACGAATCATCCGCTCGACTAAGCCAGCAATGTGGATGTACAGAATCGCCTTTTTAGAATTTTCCATGGTGATTTTCAAGTTTCGTTCCATTTCGATAATCGCTTCGTCGATATAACCGATGACTCGTTTCACATCCAAAATCGTTATGACGGACACCAATCGTTCAATAGAGAGGTTACGCACAAGATTATCATTGATATCTTTCCGAAAGGCTGGATCTGCTACCTGTTTAAACAATTTATCAATCTGTTCTTTCCCGGAACCGGAAATCAAATCCTCTAAGGCGACATAGTCGACACCTTCAATTTCAGGATCAGCAGTTCCTACTATTCCCTGCACATCAAACTGTTTAAAGTATTGATTGTCTTTTCCGTATTTTTTCAAAAAATGATAATCTACTGCTTCTACTGCATAATCGATTTCTTTAGGTAGACTCGTGCTTAAAAATTCTTTTAGCTGTTGCGCAGCGCCTAATCCAGTGTGACAAACCGTTAAGATCAGAGCTTGCTTGGTTTTTTTCGGATATGCCAAGCGATATTCGACGATCAACTCTTCTTGGATTCGTTGGCCGATACGCTCAAAGTCCGTTTTCTTTTTGACCATGTCGCCAACAAAAAGGGCTTGCTGAGTATTGACATTGTTCATGATCAATAACGGCCCCTCCAACTGATCTTTTAACACATTGTCCAGAATCATCAAAGAACCCATATCTGCTAGAATAATCAGTCCTTTCGAGCAGTCATTTTCCTTAATATAATGCTTAACAAATTCCTGTACTTTGTTGGCAGGAACATTAAAAGGCATATCAAAAGAATCAAATAAATGCTCATCCATGAAGCGATTGACCACATCAGCAATACTGCTAGCAGTGGAGAAACCATGGGCCAAGATCAATCCTCGAACTTCAGGTTTGCGAATCTCGATGTCTAATCCTTTTAAATAAAAGGTCAACAAGATTTTTTCAGAGTCTAATAACTGCAGATCCAACTTTGATTCCACCAATTCTAATAACGCATTCAAAATTTTTTGTTCGGTTTGCATATGCATATTCAAAAAATCCTTGATCATCACAATTGTTTTGGGTTTAAAACTAGGCAATTCATCAAAGAAGTTGGAACGTTTATACAAATAATTGGTCAATGCCATGATGGAATTTCCGCTGATTTTTACAAAGTAATTTGATTCTAAGAAGTTGACCAATTCCTTGATCGTATTCTGCAATAGAAGTAAAGTATTTTTTTCTTGAACTGTTTGAAAGACGAGCATTTCAATTACTGTATTGGCTTCTCGGGACAATTGTTGAATCAAATAATTTGTCTCAACTTCTCCTTGTTGATATTGTTGGAAAATTTTCTCATAGACTTTAAAAATTCCAGCCATAATCAGTGATTCATCGGTCTCTTTGTGCAAAAAGTCTGTTAAAACGCTTTCCGGGGTTACTAACACATCATTTTTTTCTGTGCTGTCGACCTCTTTTAGCGACAGGAAGCGAGAAAGCAAATGATCTTCCAAGGTTTCTGAATTTACTAAAACGCTAGGCCCCATGCCGCGTTTACTAAATGCATTGGCACAAATCACCTTAATAATATTCTTCAGCTCTCCTACATTGTCTTGGTAATTGAGGGTACTCAACCGATTGATGATCCAAGGTGTAATCAAGATTGGACGATTAAAGTTGCGGCTTTCATTGATGAAAAAAGTATAGATGTACTCGGATATCTCTTGTGGGGTACGTTCTTTCAAGGCTGGGATATGAATCGTGATTGGGACTCGGCGCAAAAAGGTGCGCAAAAAATTGGTTTGAACATCCTCAGTCGTAGCAAAAATCAAACGAACTTGGGACTTGCGAGTGATATTGTTTTCCCCGATTCGTGAAAATTGTTGCGTGTCGATGAAAGTGAAGAGTTTTTCCTGACTTTCCGGCGATAAGCGATGGCATTCGTCCAAAAAAAGAATTCCTCCGTCTGAAGCTTCTAACAAACCGACTTGATCACTATCTGCGCCAGTGAATGCGCCTTTTTTGTACCCGAATAATATACTGCTCAACAGCTCTTGGTTATGGTAGTATTGCGCGCAGTTCAATTCATGAAAAGGCGCCTCTTCAGGAATCAATTGCTGATCAATACAAAATTCATAGGTTTTCCTTGCCAGCAGACTTTTTCCTACACCTGTCTCACCATGTAACATCACCGGTAAACCTATCCCTGGGTAAAATACTGAAGCTTTCAGCTGATCCACAGCCATTCGGAGACTCGTTTTTGCGCCGATCAAATCTGCAAACAAATCCGTTTTGGTCCGATGGCTATTTTCTTCATTCTTTAATTGCTCTAAATTATCATACACCGATTGACTTGGTTCAAAAAATAGCTGACTGAACGCTTCTTTGTCGAAAAAGACCGCGGGTCGGCTCTTGACTTTGATTGCCAAGCCTTCTTTTACAAATTCATTTAAATATTGACTAGTCGTATTTCGTCGAATCGCTACCAATTCTGAAATGCCTTCCGTCGTCAGTAACTCATTAAACGTAAGTTCACCCAGCGCTTGGGTGTTTTCTTTTAGAATAGCCAGAACTTGTTGTTTTGACAAAACAGTTCCTCCTAAAAAGTGCGTATTCTTCTCTTTGTCAGCTGTTATAGACTTTTTTGGTAGAAGTATCGCAAGAAGGCTATAGATGCTGACGAACAAGTTAATTATAGAACTTCATTCCGACACATTCAACGGCTGTTTCCTTTCTGTCGAAACGAGAAGACAGCGAACTTTTTTCAGTAAGTTCGCTGTCATGCTGCCTTTGATTACCAAATCAGAAAATCTTTGTCTAAAAGACGCAAGATTCCTTCCACAAAATAGTAGTCAGTATAAATGATTGGGACTTCCGTCCAACGTTCCTCATGGTAGGAGCCAGTTGCATCATCAATCAAACCATCTTTTGCCTGATCCTCGATCCCATGATTCTCATAAGCAGCTTTTAAGCATTTAACGGCTGCATCAATGAAGAAATCTTTTTCATATTCTCCCACGTGTTTCGCAATTTCCAAAAAGCCGCAAGCCGCACAAACCCCTGCGGAAGTATCCAGCATCACGGGTTCTTTTGGTGCTCTAAAATCTACTACGGGAACCCAGTTTGTTTGTTCTACTTGAGCAATAAAGTAATGGGCAACTTTCTTTGCTGTTTCCAAATATTCTTTCTTACCGGTATGGAGATAGCTTAATGCAAAGCCATAAATCGCCCACGATTGGCCTCGGGACCAAGACGAACCATCGGCATAGCCTTGTCCTGCGGGTGTTTCCAATAGCTCGCCATTGATTGGATCAAAGACGCCTATATGCGCAACAGAGCCATCTCCTCGCACGATATTGTTCATGACTTTGTCGGCATGGTCTTCCGCAACATAACCAAAGCGGGGATCATCAATTGCCTCTTTTGCCCAGTAAAGCAAAGGAATATTCAGCATCGAATCAATGATCACCCAACCTGCGCGATCCCGATTCCAAGACCGGATAAACTGTCCTCTCGGGTTGTAACGGCCTGCCAGCAAGTGAGCGGCATGCAAGCCCCGGGCTTTCGAGCGTTCGTTTCCAGTCAAGCGATAATTGGCAACAGCCGTGTGTAGCCACATAAAGCCAACGTCATGGTGTAAACCAGTATAAATATCAAATGCCTTATCTAAACGTGCTTCATTTGCTTCCGCAGTTTGTCTGTATAGGTCATTTCCAGTCGCATGGTACATTTGCCACATCATCCCTGACCAAAATCCGTTACACCACCAAACCGGCTCCGTTATGCCTTTGTCTTCTTCATAAAGACCTGTTTCTTCGTCCACGATATAAGGAATTTTATCTCCTAATCGTTCTGCCTGTAAAATCAGCTTCCCATCAATTTTATTAAAAACTTCTGTTGCCCACTGTTTTATCTCTTCATTTATCATTGTTTTCCTCCAATTTACGGTTGTTTTCCAATGTAAGCTAAGATTCCGCCATCTACATATAAAATATGCCCATTAACAAAATTTGAGGCATCGGAAGCCAAAAAGACAGCTGGACCTTGCAAGTCTGAGGCTTCTCCCCAACGGGCTGCAGGTGTTTTTGCAATAATGAATTCGTCAAATGGATGACGAGAACCATCCGCTTGTTTTTCCCGCAATGGTGCTGTTTGAGGTGTCGCAATGTAGCCAGGTCCGATGCCATTACACTGAATGTTGGCTTCACCAAACTCTGAACAAATATTTTTCGTCAACATTTTCAAGCCGCCTTTTGCTGCCGCATAGCCCGCCACTGTTTCACGACCTAATTCCGACATCATCGAGCAGATATTGATGATTTTGCCATGCCCTTTTTTTATCATGCCAGGTAAAACGGCTTTTGCTACGATAAATGGCCCATTCAAGTCAATATCGATTACTTGACGAAAATCAGCTGCAGACATTTCCAACATTGGAATGCGTTTGATGATCCCTGCATTGTTGATCAAAATATCGATCACACCAACTTCTTTTTCTACCTGAGCGACAAAGGCGCCTACTTGTTCTTCATTGGTCACATCCGCTACATACCCGTGGGCTTCGATATCCGCTTCTTTATAAGCAGCCATTCCTTTATCCACTAGGTCTTGATTGATATCATTAAACACAATCGTTGCCCCAGCTTTTGCCAAAGCTTCTGCTAATGCAAAACCAATCCCATAGGTTGCGCCTGTAACTAGTGCGATCTTTCCGTCTAAATTAAATAAATCCATTGAAAATGACATATTGAAAGCCTCCGAATAATTGTTTTATTTTAGTTCTGACATTGGCACCATGTCCATGTCCGTGTAAGTAATATTTTCACCGCACATTGCCCAGATAAAGGAGTAGTTTGACGTACCTACACCCGAATGGATCGACCATGAAGGAGAAATCACTGCTTGCCCTTCATCGACAACTAAATGTTTGGTTTCATCGGGTTTTCCCATCATATGGAACACACGTGTATCTTCATTATTGAAATCAAAATACACATAAGCTTCCATGCGTCGTTCATGAGTGTGACAAGGCATCGTGTTCCAAGCAGAGCCTTCTTCAAGAACAGTGTAGCCCATTTGTAATTGGCAGCTTTGGCAGATATTTGGATGAATGTACTGATAGATTTTTCGTTCATTCAATGTCTGACCTTCACCAGTTTCCATAGGTTTTACTTGATCAATCGCAATTTTTACATTGGGATATTTATGATGCGCAGGAGTTGAGCTAACGTAGAATTTCGCCGGCTGAGCGGCATCGGCTGAAATAAAGACCACCTGCTTGGTTTCTTTCCCAATATAATAGCCATCTTGTTTTTTCATGGGTTCTTTTTTGCCGTCGATCTCGATAAATCCAGGTCCCCCTACGTTGATTACGCCTAACTCACGGCGTTCCAAGAAATAGTCCACCCCTAATTCTTTGTCCAAAACAATCTCTAATGCAGAGGATGTTGGGGTCACTCCGCCGAAAATCATCCGGTCATTGTGGGTATATGTCAACGCAATCTCACCGGGTACAAAGACGTTTTCGACTAAAAATTCCCGACGCAGTTCTTCTGTAGAATAATGACGAATATCTTCTGGACTATGCGTGTAACGAGTTACCATTTTTTGCATTTCAATCTTCTCCTTACTTATCATTTACAGTCTTCAATAAACTTACAAGCAAAATCTATGCCAAAATGTGTCGAATGAAAGATAAAAACCGTTTTGTCACCTCGTAGAAATCGGCGGGGCTTCTGACTAAGAACAGAAGCGTTTCATGAAATTTCATTGACAACTGATGGAAACCTGCAGAAACAATCCTTCCTTCAACGGATCTTCACCTACCAAACTGCCGCTTTTCCGATTAGCCTTTTCTGGTTAATCGCTGATCTTTTCTAAAATCCAGCGACTGGCAAAATAGTCTTGGGTCGCTTTTGGTAACGGTAAGCCTATCTGCATTAATTCAGAATCGGTATACACTTGTCCCATCTTTGCTAAACGATATTGGCCTGGCATTAAATCGATCAATTTTAATCGCTTAGGGACCATATTCGCTTTCGCTCTAATATAGACGTGACTTACGATCACCTTTTCTTCATCGTTTTGTTGCCAAGCATACTCATTTTGTTCCTCATAGACGGGCAATTGCTGCCACTTGCCAAATTGCATCGTATGGCGGATTTGTTTATATTCTTGAATGTGTTCTTTGATCTCAGCTTTTTCTTCTGCAGATAGTTCAAGTAGATTTAATTCATAACCAAAATTTCCTTGTTGCGCAACAATTGTTCTAGTCGTTAAGCTGGTGATGCGGCCGACTTGGTGATTTGGTACCGCAGAGACATGACAACTCATGGAAGCTTGCGGATAGATCAAAGCCGTTCCTTTTTGAATGGCCAAGCGCTCAATGGCATCGGTATCATCAGAGGTCCAGATTTGCGGACTGTAGGCCAACATTCCCGGATCAAAGCGTCCCCCACCGCCAGCGCAGCTTTCTAAAAGAACTTGAGGGTATTTTTTGGTGATTGTAGCCAAAATGCGATAGAGTCCTAAGATATATCGATGAGACAATTCTTTCTGATGCTCAGCCCCCAGAGCATCACTGCCAGAATCAGTGATATTGCGATTCATGTCCCATTTGAGATATGAAATATTATTTTCACTTAATAGCTGATCCAACGAATGGATAATATACTCTTGAACCGCTGCTTTTGACAGATCCAGCACATATTGGTGGCGGACTTGTTGCGGCTCTTGGTTGGCAACGCGAATGATCCAATCTGGATGGGCACGATAGAGTTCACTATTAGGTGAAACCATCTCTGGCTCTATCCACAAACCAAAGTCCAGACCAAGTTGATTGATCTCGGCAATCAATTGGGTTAAGCTTCCCCCTAATTTTTGAGAATTCGGCTGCCAATCGCCTAATGACGAATCATCGTTGTCACGTTTACCAAACCAGCCATCATCCAGCACAAAGAGTTCCATTCCTAGCGCTTGTCCTTCTTTCGCAAGAGCTAAAATCGTTTCTTTATCAAAATCAAAATACGTGGCTTCCCAGTTATTCATGAGAATCGGCCGGACTTTATGCGCAAACGTTTTGGGAATGAGACAATCGGTATAAAAGCGATGATAGCGCTGGCTCAGCTGGTTCAACCCGCGATTGGCATACACCATCACTACTTCTGGCGTTTGGAATGTTGCGCCAGTCTCCAGTCGCCAACTAAACTCAAAAGGATTGATACCAATTTGCATCCGGGTGTTTTGGTGCATATCCACATCGGCTAACGCTAAAAAATTGCCGCTATACACTAAGTTCATGCTGTAAACCGCACCTTGCGTCTCCGAGGCTCCTTCTTCTAAAAGCGCAATAAAAGGATTCTGGCCATGTCCTGAAGCCCCACGTTTTGAATCCACCCCTTGAAAACCTTGATGCAGCTGGCGTCGATTGTAGTGAGTCTCACGTCCCCAGGCTCCTCCTAACGTCAACAAATCAAATTTATCGGTCAAAAAATCAAGATTGGCACTCATCATTCGTTCAATCGTCAGTTCATTCGCACTTTCATTTAGCAAAGTAACATTTTGTGTAAAAACATCATATTCAGGAAAAACGCGAATACACACCTCTAGCTGAAGTTTTGCCGCTTCGTCAGACAACCGTATTTTTAATGTTTCCGCATTTGCATGTTGTGCTGATGGCATTTCCATTGGTTCCCACGTTTTGGACACTTCATGATTTTGATAACGAAAATTCGACAGTCGTGTCCCATCAGCCAATGCTATTTGGAAAGCCGGCGTCCGCATATCCGGATTGCCGTAAGCCGGATAAACCAGCGGCATTTGTTCTAGTTTAAAATCTTTGATACAGTCGGTATCTGCCAGATAGCTGGCACGCTTGATCTCCTTCACCACATAGCTCAAGTCTACAGACCCCAACTTTTCACCAAAGTAATAGGTGACTAAATGTCCACTTGGTAAGACTCCTAGTGATAATTGCGAATTGTCTGAGATTAAATCAAATTGCTGCTTTTCTTTCTGGAAATGAATCATTCGTTGTCCCCACTTTCAACTTTTTCTAAATAGATTGCTGCTCCTTGAAAATCATTCGTAAACCTGCACTGAAAGCTCTGGCCGATTTTTTTGAGGGCAACGTCTGCACCATAAGTATCGACTATCTTGTAATTTCCTTCTGTTTCGACAGTGATTGTTCTTGCCCCCTTGAATCCGTGAAGGAGTAACAATGCCCGCAAACCATCCTTGCCATAGCGAATAACTGCTTGTTCTCCCATCGGGTCGCGATAAGATAATACCGGTGGTCCAAAACGGCGGCTATAACCAGATTTTATGATGTCTTTTACCTTCCGATAGAAGGCAATACCTGCATCTACAGCCTGCCATTGTGAATCAGATAGCTCTTTGATATCTCCCGATAGACAGATTCGTCCCAAAAAAGTGGCCGTCATCGCATAATAAATTTGCTCAATCGCAGCTTCTTTTCTAAGTACCGCCCACATCAAATTTTGACGTGGTGGGATCAATTCGTGCATGTTGGCACCAATAATAGGAATACACAGAGATTCATGGGCATCAGAAAACGATGAGAGGTCTGTTAGCATCATCATCGATGGCTCCAAGCGATGACCACCCGAGGAACAATTTTCGACAACCAAATCGGGCAACGCTTGACGAATTATTTGTAAGAAGCGTTGTGTTCCTTGCAACTGCTTACGGTTTTCTTCTCCAAAAGATTCGGATCCGTCGCAACCAACGCCAAAATTATCATTGTAATCAATTTTTAAGTACCCAACTTCCAGTTCTTTTAAGAACGCGATCACTTTTTGAGATAAATACTCGATCACCCATGGATCATTCATATTCCAAAAACGACGGTCCCCCGTGGTGATCGCAACGCCGTCTTTTTTTAGCAGATGGTCCACTAAACCAAACGCGGTGGCATCGCGGCCGGCTGTTTCAATTTCAAACCAGATTCCTGGCAACATTCCGGCTTCTCGGATCTTCTTTATTACAGCCTTCATTCCATTAGGAAATTGTTGAGGATTTGGGATCCAATCCCCAACGTTCTTTTCCCAGCCATTGACAGCGTCCGCATACCAACCACAATCAATAATGAAAGAATCCAGCCCATGCTGCTGTAAAATAGGAAACGCCTCTGTAACAGATTTCTCCGATGGCTTGCCCCAAGTCGTGCAGAATTCATTGAACATCACTGCCATTGATTCTTCACTCTCATGCTTATTGCTTGATACCAACTTCGAAAAATAATCATTGAATTGATTCCCGCAATCTTCCTCTGAACCAATACTAGTCGTTAGAAAAGCTGATGGTGTCACATAGGACTCACCAGGGTCTAACGTTTTCGTCCACTGCCCATAATCACGATCGGCCAATCCTCCTGAAAAACATAAATCTTCATCAAGTCGATAAAACTCTCCTTGCCAAGAACCTGGATGAGCCAGCCGCACAGCCCACGTAACATTCTCCGCAACATCTGTAATCGCCGCGGTTGGAAAATAGTTCCTTACG
Organism: Enterococcus sp.; assembly: GCF_022711995.1. Taxonomy (GTDB): domain Bacteria; phylum Bacillota; class Bacilli; order Lactobacillales; family Enterococcaceae; genus Enterococcus_D. The sequence continues at coordinate 3,735 of NZ_JALAHI010000159.1, read as the reverse complement.
GGCATCGAGCCAATTTGGCCAAACTTTTCCAGACCCACGCCAGAAGGTTTCCATGAAGGTTCCAACTGGTATTCTTCGATGGGTCTTTTTTCCTTACGCCCCTCAAAGCTCCATTTACTCCGATACCTGGTGATCATCAGATTTCCAGTTTTATTCTGGGAGTTAAAAGGAGACAAATTAGAAAGGGAGAAACTACTCAGCATTTCCAACGTTTGTTTTTTCGAGGATTCGTTGATAAATATGACATAAGTCTCTAAAACATTTTCCGCTGGTGACCCTTTTAGAATATGTTCGTAGCAGTTATTGTGGCTGTCTCTCAAAATCGTCTTGATTTCAACACGATCCTCAAACTTATCCACTTTTTGACTTTCATAAATCAGTCCTTTAACTGTGGCACTATTTCGCATGGTACTTCCGGTGACGAATCCTTTGGGAAAATCATCCCCAGCAAGTTTCACTTGAAGGATAGCGTCCGTTTTCAATCGTTGCGGCAATTGCACAGCAGACAGTTTCACTGTGGGAACCAAAATCCACTCACAGCCTCCAGTAGGATTCACATAATAGATGACCGTTGTTTCGCCAAAGTGGTACTTCGCAATTTCTTTCATTCTGAATTTCCTTTCCGATCTACTTCTCCTGCTATCAAGAAGCAAAAACTATACCACATTCTGCATCCCTTCTCTTATCAAGCTTTTCCGCAAGTGACTCGCCACAATCTTCGACACTTCGACAGATTAATCTTATATTGACCAAATCAGAAACAAAAAAAGAGTCTATCTCTAGTCACTGAAGAATAATGATTCAACAGTCCGAAAGATAGAACTCTTTTTTAGTGACAGAACGGCTATCCCTTAAAATGAAACAGATCCCCCAAAAAATTTTTGACGACTGGCACAATCAGATTTTTTTATGGAAAGTTTTCCACAATCCCAGTTTTCTATTTCTGGCTTTGTTCAAAAACGAAAATAAAATATGGGGATAACTGACTCCTCAGCTAACGAAAAGGTACTGCCTGTGACTTCATCAAGGAATCGTGTTTAACTGACGAAGGAATCTATGCTGGAATCATAGGATATTCATTCCTGTGTACTACCTATTGAAACTCATATAAAGCAGCACCTTTTTCTTTGAACGATTCCCTAAAATACAAAAGTATTGACAAGTTAGGTCGGTCGTTCTAATATAAACACAGATAAGTTAGGTCGGTCGTTCTAACATTGATTAAACGCTCTTAGCATAATAACAAGTGCGCATACATAGAGAGCAAAGATAGATATGACACAGGATTGGAGACTGGACGATGAGTCGAGGAAAAAAACAAACTTTTCGGGAAGATATTTTAGAAGCCACGCGTAAACTATTTACCGAGTGTGGGTACAATAATGTTTCGCTGCGGGATATTGCGGCTGAATTGGGGATCAGTGTGGGAAACTTAGCCTATTATTACAAAAGCAAATTGGAATTGATCGAGGCGGCTATTCTTGATAAGCATGGACATACCGCACCATTTGTCCCAGCAACAACCTTGCAGGAAGTGGATGCTTTGTTGATCCAGACAGAAAAAGTGCAAAGACAGCATTTGTATTACTTCCGGCAATACTCTCAGCTATCAGCAATCAGCCCAACCATACGAGAATTACAGGCAAATATGTCCGACAGTAATGAACGCATTTTAATTACTACGCTAGAAAACCTTCAGAATGAAGGACTGATGATGCCCCCATGGTACGCGGGACAATACGAAGATTTAATTGCAGCGCTTCTCTTTATGTTGACTCGCTGGCACGAGCAAGAAGAACTGAACAGCGTCTTAGAGCGGGAAACGCCAGACTTCCGCAAAGCAGTTTGGGGAATACTCACTCCGCTACTTACCGAAAAAGGCCGTACCGAATGGAAAAAGCTTCAAAATCACTAATCACTAATACAGATGGGGGTTTTTAATAATGGATTTACGATCCGATACGATACTGATCACCGGAGGGACATCCGGTATCGGTCTTGAGATGGCAAGACAGTTGCTCGCACTAGGGAACACCGTGATTGTCACAGGCAGAGATAATGCCAAATTAGAAGCCACAAAGAAAGAACTGCCAGATATTCACACATATCAAAGCGATGTTAGTGACCCTCAATCGATTGTGAAACTCCAGCAAAAGGTCACTGCTGATTTTCCTCAGCTAAATATTCTAATCAATAATGCTGGAATCATGCGGGCAATCGACTTCAATGATACGGACTACGACGCTGTGTGCAGTGAAGTCACTGTCGATTTGAACGGCCCTATTCGTATGGTACAGCAGTTTCTGCCTCAGCTAAAAAAACAGCCGGAGTCTGCTATAGTCAATGTTTCTTCTGGCTTAGCCTTTATTACCTTTCCGAAAGCACCGATTTACAGCGCAGCCAAGGTTGGCCTGCATGCCTATACAAAATCATTGCGCTTGCAGTTAAAACCTACGAATATCAAGGTATTTGAGCTGGCACCGCCAAAGACTTCTGCACCGATGTTCAACCGCAAAGAGTCAAATAGCGAAGGAGGCAACAATCTTCCAACGATGGAGGTACCTCAAGTGGTAGCGTCAATGATTCGCGGCATTCAGAAGAACAAATTAGAGATTCTGCCAGGCTTGAGCAAAGTGCTGAAACTGTTTGGCCGCTTTACTCTTTAAGCTTTCCTTTAGGATATTTTTGCTGCGAACATGCATTACTTTTATCCATTGCTTAATTTTTGCGTCCTTCTTACTGAACATTCATCCTCACATCTCCTTGGCTGCTTCTGACTTCTGCCGAATCTATCGAAGCGGAACAAGTTAGGAAAAAGCGCGCTGTCCTATGGCAGCAAACAATAGGCTATGGGCAAACATGACAAAAAAAGGTGCTACACTTTGCTAGTAGATTTTCTACTAGTACAAAGTGTAGCACCTTTTTTGCTGCTTCATTTTCTAACGACAAAGGTGCGTCTGCTGGCGATTAAAGTCTTGCTCCACTTGGAAACTTGATTAGACAGATAGTGGCTTGGAACTTCATCTGCGAATCGTGCCTTATTGGGTGGGCACTACTCTTCATAAGAGAATTCATACTCATTTTTCTGCGAATCGATTAAACGCTTGGGATTGCTATCAACCATTTGGAAAGTTTTCTCAAAATCGTCGCCAGATAAGGTGACTTCTTTTTTACTCTTGTCGATGACTACTTTGCCATTTTGAACTTCAATCTTTTGCATAGCACCAATGTCTTCCATTGAAAGATTTTTTTGGTTGGGTGCTTCTTCCTTCAATTGATCGTTTATCTCTTGAAGCTGTGCTTCTAATCCTTCGAAAGTGTCTCCTGACTCAGGGTTCAACGAATACGTCTTATAAACAAAAATTTTGTCCTTTTCAAGTACGTATAACGCATTTTGCTGGTAACTGTTGCCATCCTTTATTTGATGAATAGACGCGGATTTAATATTTTTTGTTGAACAACTTGCTAAAAGCATGATTACAAACAACATAGAAATTCTCAAAATATTTTTGGTCCATCTCTTTTCACTCTTCATTGCTTTTCTCCCCTTTTGACTTACGCATTTCACATTTTGCCTAACCCTCTTGAAAAAATCTCAATAATTTTCTCCTCAAACCTCAAATACACGATTTATTAAAGAACAGTGATTGCTCAACCGAAGAATCACACAAAAAAGAGGTCATTTTCCTTCACCACTTTTTCCGGGATAGACCATCTACTTATAATAAATAATAT